>JAAENP010000095.1 GCA_024224155.1 bacterium | reverse complement strand
CCGGCCGGCGCGATTCCCAAGGACGGCCCGTCGGCAGGAGTCACAATGGCGACGGGCCTGGTGTCGGCGCTCTCAGGAGTGCCGGTGCGCCACGACCTGGCGATGACCGGGGAGATCACCCTCTCCGGCCGCGTGCTCACTATCGGTGGGGTGAAAGAGAAGGTCCTGGGCGCGGTCCGGTCGGGGATTCACGAGATTGTCTTGCCAAAGGAGAACGAGGCGGACCTGGAAGATGTGCCGGACGAGGTCCGCGAGAGCCTCCACGTCCATGCGGTGGAGCGGTTGAGCGAAGTTCTCGCCCTTGCGCTGCCCGGACTCCGTCCGGTGTCGAGCCAGGGCGCCGGCGTGGCCGCGCCGCGGGGGGCACGCCCCCTCGAGCACTAGGAAGCGCAACGCAGAGATCGGCGACGAGGGCCGGCCAGGTAGTAGCGATTTGGGTGTTACAGGCCACTAGGGGCGGCGGGCCGGCTCGCCGGTTCAGGGGTTGCCGGAGAAGTTCATCGCGACGCCCGTGGTTTCGCCGCGTGAGTTCACCGAGACGCTCAGTTCCTGACCCTCCGGACCCTTGCAGGTCAGAATGATCGCGGTGACTCCCGCGGCTTCGTAACTGGCTCTCTCTACCGTGAAGCCGCGGCCTTCGAGGTCGTCGGTCATCGCTTCGGCGACCTCTTCGATCGGGTCGGCCGTGCTGAAGGTGGCGGTACCGCTGACCTTGCCGCCGGTGCTCATGCTGAACGGGCTCGAGACCTCGGCACCCTTGTAGCTCGGCAGCCAGCTCGGCAGCTCACTCGCCCCCTGTCCCACTCTGACGCCGTCGCCGCCAATCGAGATCTCAGATGTCTCGCCGGTTTCGTCGGTGACCGTCGCCCCGAAGCTGCCGTCTTCGTTCTGGCCGATGTCGAAGTTCATCGTCTCGCCGTCGTCCGTTTCCACGCCGAGCTTGCCCTGCATGACCTCATCGAGGTTGAGCGTGAGGGTCTTGTCCTGTCTCTTGTCGTAGATCGTCAGGGTCCCGGCTTCCTCGTCTCGCTCGACGAGCTCCAGGTCCGGGTTCATCCGCACGACCATCTCCGCGGCGGACATGGCGGGATTGTCGCTGGCCTCTTCTACGAAGTCCTTGGCCTTCTTGGCCAGCATGGCGGTGCAGGCGAAGGTGAGAAGCCCTCCCAGGACGATAATGCCGATACAGCCGATCGCGATCCAGCCGAGGGCTCCTATGCCCTTCTTCTTCGGGGCGTCGGTTGGGGGTGGGGGTGGCGGCGGAGGTGGAGTCGTTGCTTGCTGCGGTTCGGACATGGTTTGCTCCTTCCGAGTGCGCTCTTGCTCAGTCCGAAGAGACCCCGCGGGCTTTCTCGAAGGCAGCCGCGAGAGCATTGAATGCCGGCTCTTCGGTCTGCTGCCGCTCGCGGAAAGAGTCGAAATCCGCTTGAGAGCCCTCTGTACCGGAGCCTTCGAGCCCGAGCGAGACGCGTCGCCTGCGTTTGTCGACACTGACGATCTGCACCGACACCTCTTTTCCGGGGTGGTAAACGCGCGCTGCGCTCGTATCGCGAGGTAGGGACATGTTCGAGGTGGGCAGCAGACCGGTGAGCCCAGGGGCGATCTCGACAAAGGCGCCGAAGTTCGCGGTGCGCTCGACGATTCCCTTCACGACTTTGCCCTGCGGGAACAGCTTCTCGGCGTCGCTCCAAGGATCCGGCTCGAGCGCCTTCATGGACAACGAGATTCGGCGGCCGCCCTTCTCGATTTTGAGAATCTTGACCTCGACTTCCTCGCCTTCTTGAAGCACCTCGCGGGGATCGTTGATCCGCTTTCGGCTGATCTCGGAAACGTGCAAGAGTCCCTGGACGCCTCCCAGGTCGATGAAGGCGCCGAAATCGGTCAGCGACGCCACGGTGCCGGCCAGAACCTGCCCCTGCTCCATCTCTCCGCGCAGCTTGCCGACCGCCTCGCGCAGATCGCTGTGGAGTCTGGCCTTGCGTGACAGCACGATTCGCTTGCCGCTCTTTTCGATTCTCAGGACACTGAAGGTGAACGTTTCGTCGACGTAGTCCTTCGGCTCGCGCGGTGCGCCGACTTCCATTTCCGACCGCGGGCAAAAGCCCGTTTTTCCGTCGACGACGACGTGGAAGCCACCGTTGTTCCAGCCGATGACCTTGCCTTCTACCGTCGGCAGCTCCGCCGACCGCTTTCTCGGCGTTGTCTCGGCCTTGTCACCGGTGTCGGCGTTATCGGAAACCGGCGGGCTATTCGATTCGGCGGTTAGGGTTTCGTCGCTTCGAGACTCTGGTTTGGAGGGCGTCTCGGCCGCGCTGTCTTGCGGGTCGGAACTGGCGGCGGATGTTTCCGCTGTGGGCGATTCTTCACTCATACCTGTGGAGTCGGGCGGGAAACGGGAAAAGGGGTTTGGGTTCTCGGCTAGGGGAGAGGATTATACGGTCTGGGCGGACCTGGGAGCAAGGCGAGGCCGCACCCTCGTTGGCGTTCGGTGTCGAGCGGTCAGGCCGTCGCCAGCTGCTCCGGCTCGGGGTGGATTTCGTCGAGCTCGACCGAAACCAGACGGGAGACTCCTCTCTCCTGCATGGTGACTCCGTAGAGCCGCGTGCTGGCTTCCATGGTGAGCTTGTTGTGGGTAATGACCACGAACTGGGTATCCGACGACATCTTTTGAAGCATCTGGACAAAGCGCAGGGTATTGATGTCATCGAGAGGCGCATCGACCTCGTCGAGGATGCAGAAGGGCGATGGCTTGGTGCGAAAAAGCGCAAAAAGAAGCGCGATGGCGGTCAACGCTTTCTCGCCACCCGACATCAACATGATGTTCTGCAGCCTTTTGCCGGGAGGCCGCGCGACGATCTCCAAGCCGCATTCGAGCGGGTCCTCCTCATCGAGGAGCCGCATTTCCGCCTGTCCGCCGCGGAACAGATCCTGAAAGGCTTGCCCAAAGAACTCGTTGACTTGAAGAAAGGTCTCCATGAACCGTTCACTCGAGGTCTGGTCGAGGTCACGGATCGTTTCCTTCAGGCTCTGTATCGAGCTCGCCACATCGGCTCGCTGCGCGGTGAGGAAGCCATGGCGCTCGTGGTGCTCGTCGAACTCTTCTGCCGCGAGCAGGTTGACCGGGCCGGTTCTGTCCAGCCGATCCTTGAGTTGAGCGAGATCGACCTCGAGCTCCTCGAGGTTCTTGGGTGGTGCTTCAGGGCGGTCCGGCAGGGACTCCGAGAAAGCCTCCCGGTATTGGCTCGCGAGGTGCTCGCGGTCCTGCCCAACGGCAGCCTGCTGGACCCGGAGCTCGCTCATGGCCTCTCGCATCTGATCCCGAATCTCACGTTTCTCATCAATCTCGGCCTCGAGCGCCGCGAGTCTGTCGCGATCGGCATTGAGAGCTTCCTGGCGTGCGATGACGTCCTGCTGAGCGCTCTCGCGTTGTTCGAGCGACTCCTGGAGGACGGTCTCGGCTTCGGTGACACCGGTTCGTAGCTCCGCCTGCCTTTCCTTCAGGCGGGCCTCTTCGGTCTGCCACGTTCGGATGGACTGCTCGTCTTCGCCGATGTCTCTGCGAGTGCGCTCGATGTCGCTGCCGAGCGATTCCAGCCGCTGATCGAGCAGGTCGAGACCGCCCCGGCGGCTGACGCCGGTCGTCTTCATCAGCTCGCGCTCGCTGCGCGCCTTGTCGGAGTCGCGTTGGGCGTGATCGAAGTCCTCCTCCAGCTGGGCATGCAGCTTCTCGGCCCGTTCGAGATCGGCCGACAGTTGGTCGGTGCGCTCCGCCACCAGGCTCAGCACACGGCCGATCTCCGCTTTTTCGGAGTGCAGCGTCTCGTGCTCGAGCGACAGGCGTCGGTGCCGGCTGGTCAGATCTTCCTTGCGGGCCTCCGCCACCGCGAACTCACGGCGACGTTCGGTCAGCGACTCGACGAACTCGTTGCGAAGGCGGCGGCGGTCTTCGAGCGTCGACTCGGCTTCGGCAACCTCCCGTCCCAGCTCTTCCAGCCGCTCGTTCAGAGTCGAGATCCGCTGCCCGACCTCCACCAGGTCATGCTCGCGCGTCAGAGTTCCAGGACGGGCCTCGCGCCCCTGGATGTGGAGTATTCCGGACTGCGCCCAGAGCCGATCACGGGTGATAAAGGCGACACCCGAGTGGCTCGCCGCCAACCGGCGAGCGTCGTCCGGCGACTCGACCAGGAAGGCGGGGGGAAGAGCGGTCGCGAGCTCGGCGGGCAGCCCGAGGGCCTCAGCCAGCGAGGCTCCGACCGCGGAATCTTCGATCTCGAAGGCTTTGGATATCTCGATATCGGTTGTCACCAGCTCGGCCGTCAAACGCCCGTCGGCCACCGCGTTCAGCACGACCGCCGCACCGCTGGTCTCGGACACGATGATCGCGTCGGAAAGTGACCCCAGGTAGAGATCGACGCTACGCTCCCAGCCTTCCGGGACCTTGATTCGATCGGCCAGATACTCGGGATCTCCGAGCCCGGCGTGCCGGAAGGCCTCCGACAAGGCCGCCCGCCGGGCGGCCTGGGCTCGGCCGAGCTCCTCGAGGACCTCGCGAGTTTGATCGAGCGACCGAAGCTCTTCGCGAACCGTTTCGTGCGTCTTGCGAAGCCGGTCGCGCACTGCGGCTTCCCCGCCAAGGGTCTCGCCGAGCTGTTCCAGGCGGGCTTCGCCGGCGCGGACTTCGCTAGAGAGCCGCTCATGGGCGGCGTCGGCTTCTTCCAACAAGCCCGTCGTCTGGCGAAGATCCTGGAGCTTCTGAGCAAACTCGTCTGCGAGGTGACGTTCGCGAAGGTCGTTCTTCTCACGCTCCACATTGCCTTCGTGAAGCTGGGTTCGCAGAGAGTTGAGGCGGCCGAGGGAGCCCAAGAGACGGTTTCGCAGGTCCTCGAGTCGACGTTCGCTCTCGGAGGCCAGCCTTTCGACCTCGTCGAGGCGAGCATCGTCTTCGCTGACTTCACTCGCGGCGCTGGCCCTTTCCTCTTGCAGCAGCCCGGCCTTGTCTTCGAGCTCGCGCAGGCCCGCGCCCACAGTTTCGATTCGCCGGGCCTTGACCTGGGCTTCGGCCCGGCCGGTCTGGAGGCGTTCGGCGATTTCTTCGATGCGGGCGCGCGAGCCGCGCAGGAACTCCTGCTTGCCCTCGATCCGCGCGGCCAGGTCCGCCTCGAGCTGGTGACGCTCCGCCAGCTCAACGGCCAACCGCTCTTGGTGGGTGCGGGCCGAGAGGAGCTCCGCTTCCAGCCGTTGAAGCTCGGTCGTTTCCTGGGTGGTGCGGTCGGACTGAGCGCGGAGGCTCTCGCCGATACTCTGAAGCCGAGCTTGTATTTTTCCCCATCGGCCGAGGAGCACCAGTTGGAGAAGCTCCTGGTAGGCTTCCTTTCGTTGCTTGAAGCGCCGGGCTGCGCCCGCTTGCCTCTTGAGGGATCGCAGACTCCGCTCGACCTCGGCAAGGATGTCGTCGAGCCTCTCGAGGTTGCCTCGCGCCTCCTCCAGTTTGACTTCGGCGTTTCTTCGGCGCTCTTTGTAGCGAGTGATCCCGGCCGCCTCCTCGAGCAAGCGCCGGCGCTCCTGTGGCTTGCCGGAGAGGATCATGCCGATCTTGCCCTGCTCGATGACCGAGTACGCTCGGATGCCGAGCCCGGTGTCCATGAGCAGGTCCCGAATGTCTTTCAAGCGCACGGTCTTGCCGTTCAGCGTGTATTGGCTCTCGCCCGAGCGATGGACGCGCCTGCCGATGGTCAGGTGCCCGTCTTCGGCGGCCTCAAAGGACGCCTCGGTAGTCAGGTTGAGCCGGACTTCGGCCATGCCCAGCGACTTGCGGGACTCCGAGCCGCTGAAGATGACGTCCTCCATCGTTTGGCCGCGGAGGTTCTTGGCGCTTCGTTCGCCCAGCACCCAGCAGACGGCGTCGCACACGTTGCTCTTGCCGCAGCCGTTGGGCCCGACGATTCCGGTGATGCCACCTGAGAAGTCGAGATGCTCGGGATCGACGAACGATTTGAAGCCCGAAAGCTCTAGGCGGTCCAGCTTGAACATAAGGAAAAAGGCGGTCCAGACCGCCACCGTAACTTTACCAGAGCGTCGGTTTCAACCACAAGGACTTGTATTTTTCAGGCCGACTTGCGCCACATGTTGGGGTTGGTCTTCTAGAGCACGGTTTCGCCGGGGGGCACGATCGCATCGACGGCTTCCCGGTCGGTTTCCGTCACCTGGACGCTCAATGACCGGAGGCAGCCCTCGAGCTGCTCGGAAGTGCGCGGGCCTATGATGGCCGAGGTGACGGCGGGTTCGGTCAAGGTCCATGCCAGCGAGAACTCGGCCATGTCGACGCCCTTGGTCTCAACCAGGCCCGCGAGCTTCTCGATCGCCGCGCGCCGGCGCTCGAACTTCGGGTCTTCGACGTTCTGGATCCAGCGTTCCAGGCGCGGGCTGGTTTCGGCGGGCTGTGCTCCGATGCGGTACCTGCCGCTCAGCCAGCCTCCTTCGAGGGGGCTCCAGACCATATTGCCCAGACCGGTGTGCCGCGACATCGGAAAGTGCTCGCGCTCCATCGCGCGGCGCAAAATCGAGTACGGCGGCTGCAGGCAGCAAAACTTCTCCCACCCCTTCAGTTCGCAACGCCGAAAGGTGTCGACGATCTCCCAGGCGCCCAGTACCGGAACCTCGCCCACCGGATGATGGTTGGTCGAGCAGCCCAGGTAGCGGATCTTGCCCTGGCGGACCAGATCGTCGAGGGTTGAAAGCGTCTCGTCCCAGGGAACCGAGGGATCCGGCCGGTGGATCAGATAGAGGTCGATGACCTCGGTGCCCAGCCGCCGAAGACTGTCCTCCAACTGTTCCTGAATCGCTTTGCGCGACAGGCCCTGACGGTTCGGTCCCCTCTTGCCGTCTTCGAACCCCCAGTACACCTTGGTGGCGAGCACGGCCTCCTCGCGCCGGCCGCGCAGCGCCTTGGCGACGATCTCTTCCGACTCGCCGTCCGAGTAGAGGTTTGCCGTGTCGATGAAGTTGATACCCGCATCCATTGCCCGGTGGATGATTCGCTCGCAATCGTCATGATCGGTGTTGCCCCAGGCTCCGAACATCATGGTGCCAAGACAGAGCGGCGAGACCTTGACGCCGGTCGGGCCGAGATTGCGGTAGTCCATCGGGTTCTCCCTGTGCAGAAGGTGCAGGGGCCGCACGCCGCGGCCGGCGCTCGAGATTAGCAAAGAGGTCGACGGCGGGCTTTGTGAAGCCGCGGTCCGTCTGTAGAATCCGCGGGCTTTTATGCTGAGCCGGCTACCCAGAGAGACGCTCGCGGCCTCCGTGGCTCTATGCGCGGTGGCGAGTGCGGGTCTGGCCGAGGGGCCTGCTCGGGCTGAGCCGCTGTCGCCACGCAACGCCAACTACACGATCTCGGTCTCCCTGGACCCGGAGACGAAGACGCTCGAGGGGCGTCAGATCGTTCATTGGCGCAACATTCAGGACGTGGCGACCGCGGAGTTGCGCTTTCATCTCTACTGGAACGCCTGGCGCAACGACCAGAGCACCTGGTTGAACGAGGACCGCTATCGGGGTCGCAGCGATCGAGGTGACGAGCTCAGGGCCGGCGACTGGTCCTATTGCGAGGTGGACTCGATTCACCTGCTCGACGCGGCCGGCGGGAAGGGCACCGACCTCATGCCGACGATGGTGTTCGTCGCTCCAGACGACGGCAACGACGCGGATCGCACGGTGTTCAAGGTGGATCTCCCCGAGCTCGTGGAGCCGGGCGAGACGGTCGATGTGAAGCTGGCATGGCGAGCTAAGGTGCCGCGGACGTTCGCGCGCACCGGCTTCCGCGGAGATTTTTTCTTCCTGGCACACTGGTTTCCGAAGCTCGGGGTGTTTGAGAACGGATATTGGAGCGCCAACCAGTTTCATGCCGCGACCGAGTTTTACTCCGACTACGGCGCCTACGACGTCGAGATGACCGTTCCAGAGGGCTGGGTTGTGGGCGCCACCGGAAGGGAGGTCGAGCGCCGGCAGCACGGGGACGGGACCGAGACGCACCGTTATCGGCAGGACGACGTCCACGCCTTCACCTGGACCACGAGTCCGGACTACCTGGAGTTTGGCGATCGTTTCGAAGAGCCCGGGCTGCCGAGCGTGGACATTCGGCTGCTCATGCAGCCCGAGCACCTGGGCCAGGCACGGCGTCATTTCGAGGCAACCAAGGCCGCGCTGCGCCTCTACGGCACTTGGTTCGGCGCCTACCCCTACGACCACGTTACCGTGGTGGACCCGGCCTACGGCAGCGGCGCCGGCGGTATGGAGTACCCGACTTTGTTCACCGCCGGTACCAGGTTGTTCAACCCTTTCGGCAGCGGCCGGCCGGAAGGTGTGACCATCCACGAGATGGGGCACCAGTTCTGGTACGGGGTGGTCGGTGACAACGAGTTCGAGTATGCGTGGATCGATGAGGGACTGAACTCGTTTTCCGATGCCCGCGTCTACGACGAGTGGTTAGGTGATTCGTATTGGACCCAACGCTACTTCGCGCCACCGGGCATTGAGCAGAAGGATGGGTTCTTCATCAAGCTCTTCGGTGATATCCCTCAGCCGAGAGCGACCGACGGCAACGGGTTTGCGCGCTACCGGGAGATGGCGATGGCCGACGTCCAGGCCCGACCGACCTGGCAGTATCACCCCGAGACCGCGTCCGGGATCAGCTACAGCAAGACCGCGCTCTGGCTCCACACGCTCGAGCGCTACCTCGGTTGGGAGACGCTGCGGCGCATTCTGTCGACCTTCTATGAGCGCTGGCAGTTCCGGCATCCGACCGATGAGGACTTCTTTGCCACCGCCAGCGAGGTCGCGAACCAGGACCTCGAGTGGTTCTTCGACGAGGTCGTGCGCGAAGCGAAGACCTTCGACTATGCGATCCAGTCGGTCTCGAGTCGTGAAGTGTCACCGCGGGGCTACGTCGAACGGGATGGCCGGCTCGAGCTTCTCGAAGGTACCAATGAGACCGGCGCTGCTACAGCTTACAGATCCGAGATCGTGGTGCGCCGGCGCGGGAGCGGCGTCTTTCCGGTCACGATTCGTCTCGAGTTCGAAGACGGCACCGAGGTCTATCGAGAGTGGGATGGGCGTTACCGCTGGAAACGTTTCGATTACGAGGGTCCGTCGCGTCTCGAGAGCGCGACGGTGGATCCGGAACGCATTCTGCTTCTCGACATGAATTACACGAATAACTCCAAGACCTTGAAGCCCGGCGACCGATGGCCGGCGTTCAAGTGGGCGGGCAAGTGGATGGTCTGGCTTCAAGACCTGATGCACACCTTGGCGTTCTTCGCATGACGGTTACCGGTGCGTTTCTCGAGGGGCTTCGGCGCATGTCGCGCGCTCCTGGCTTGGTGTTGGCGATCTGGGCGGCGAACCTCACCGTCGCGCTACCGCTCGGAGTCCTGGTTCTGCACTCGATCCATACCTTCACCGCGAACAGCGAGTATCACCAGGTTCTCCTCGAAGGCTTCGATACCGGCTGGCACGCGGAGTTCTCGACTTCTTATGGCGCGGTCGAGGAGACCTTCTCGCCAAGCCATGTCGGTGTCGGGGCCTGGCTCACCAATTTGGATCGTTGGTGGGACGGCAGAGTGTTTCTCGAGCAACCCATGCTGCTGGCCACCGGGGCGGTCTTCGTACTGCTCTGGCTGGTCTTGCTCGGCGGCGTGCTCGAGGCCGTGCGCGAAGGTGCGCCGCGGCCGCGGTTGCCGACCGTGCTTGCCGACGGCCTCGGCTTTTTCACCAGGATGCTGAGACTCGCGCTGGTGACCGGGGTCGGCTACTATCTCGTCTTCCGGCTGGTGCGCTGGCTCTTTCCCGCGGTCCATCGCATGACCATCGACTTCACGACCGAGAAACAGGTCCTGCTGTACAACCTGGCCGCCGCCGCCCTGGTCGTGCTGCTGGTCACCCTTATTCGCCTGGTGTCGGACTACGCCAAGGTCTCCATGGTCGTCGAGCGCCGTCGAAGCGCCCTGCTCGCGGCCTTCACCGGACTTCGCTTCGTCTTCGGGAATCCTCTCCGTGTCTTCGGCACAGCCTGCTTCTACGGGATCGTGATGGCCCTGTGGTACCTGGCCTACTCGATCGTGGCTCCGGGTAGCGGCGACTCGACGCCTCTTGCGATTCTGCTGGCGTTCGCTCTCAGCCAGCTTTTTCTGCTGGTGAAGCAGGCGCTACGAATCGCGTTTCTGGGTTCCGAGATGACCTTCTTCGAGGTCCTGGGATGACTCGGATCGAGGCGAGCCTGATGCGGTTGCTCGTGACCGCACTCGTGCTGCTTCCGGCAGTGGGGGAGGGGGCCTCGGGGCCCGTCCGAGAGGCGTCTGGTTCGCTGGATGATTTCGAGATTCTCGAGTACCTGGCTGTCGGACGCTATCCGCCCCGGACGTCGATCGAACTAGACAACAACAGCGAGATTCTCTGGGCTTGCCGCCGGGGGCGTAGCGCCGATCAACTGCGGCAAGCTGGAATCGAGTTCGCCGATAGCCAGATCGAATTTCTGATCGCGACGAACCTGCTGGTCAGAGACAGCCGCGGCGACTTCTACACGACGTTTCCGATTCTGGAAGAGGGGCAAGTGGCGGGGCTCCGCGAGGAGACCGCGAACCTCGCCGACGAGCTCTCGGCGGTTGTGGCTGCGGATGTCGAAGCGCTGTCGAGCAAGCTCGAGATTGCAGGTCTCGCCGACCATGCCTATTCCCTGGTCTTTTCCTACGTGCTCGACGGCATGGTGTGGGGTTTCTTCGAGGAGTACCAGAGCGTCGTGCCGAGGATGTTGTCGGCGCGGCGGCCGTTCTGGTCCGGAGAGAACTGGGCGATGCGACCCGGGCGGGAGTTCTCGGTGGGCGCAGGATCGTTCGAGAATCGGGACGTGAAGCTCAAGATCACCACGAGCAAGGCTTCTAGGAGCGACACCCGGAGGCTGTTGGCCGATTCCAGGGCCATCCGGCAGGCGTTGGAGCAGTTCGCTCCCCTGAGTCGTCTGGAGGCAGGGCGCCCGCGGGCACTCCTGGCCGAGTTCGGGTTGGTCGACGCCGACGGTTTCTGGGCGATCCCGGTGATCGATGAAATCGAGAAAGGGCCTGTGTTTCGGGCCGCCGAAACCCTGACCTCCAATCTGGTAGACGCGATTATCGAAAGGATCGACCTGGAGGGTCTGCAGGATCGTTACGGCTTTCGAGACGCCCCGCAGGCTCTGGTGATCGCGTACCACGAGCTGATGTGGGAACTGATGGAGCGCTTCGAGGCGGCCGGCCTGATTCAGAAGCCCGAGGTCGTCTCACAGCCGTCGAAGCAGAACCGAACCGATATGGCCGACGCGGCGTTTCTCGTCGACAGGCGCTCCAAGACGCCGAATCGGCAGGACGTTATCGAGCCTCGGACCGATTCCCCTGAAGGGGCGAAGAGTCGAAGCGACGGGCCATGAGTCTCGCGTCGGTTGCTCGCGCGCTTGCGCTGATCCTCACGGTCTTCGCGGCTGACGTTGCAGCCATGGCACAGGAGGTGAGCCAAGCCCGGCAGATCCACAGACCGGGTGCGGTCTTGAAAGTCAGGGAGCGTCCCGAGCCGGTCAATACCGCCCTCGAGGACCGGCTCGACAACCTGCTGCCCGGACTCATGCGCGAAACGGGTTTCGACATGTGGCTGGTGATCAACCGGGAGTACGCGGAGGACCCGGTCTACTTCTCGCTCGTTCCGGAGCCGGTTCACGCCGCCCGCCGCACCACGATGCTGGTGTTCTTCGATCGCGGAGTCGAGGAGGGAGTCGAGAGGCTGACCGTGAATCGGTACCCGTTCGACAGCCTGTACGAGTCCGGCTGGCAAGGCGGCAACCTGGAGGAGCAGTGGCGGGGCTTGTCAGAGCTCATCGCCGAGCGAAACCCAAGGCGGATCGGAATCAATGTCAGCCGTGAATGGCCGGTCGCCGACGGACTGACCGCCGGGCTGAAGGCCAGACTGATAGAGGTCTTGCCGCCGGATCTCAGCGCTCGCCTGGAACCGGCGGAGGAGCTGGTGGTGCGTTGGCTCGAGACCCGAACCGCGATCGAGCTGGATGCCTATCCCCACGTAGTCGCGCTGGCGCGGTCGGTCATCGCGGAGGCCTTCTCGGAACGGGTCATCACGCCCGGCGTGACGACCACCGATGACGTCGCCTGGTACATCGCCCAGCGCTTTTCCGACCTGAGCCTGCCGATCTGGTTCCATCCCTACGTCAACCTTCAGCGCGAGGGGGCGGCGTGCGCCGAGGACGAGGCCTTCTGCGGCACCAGCGGGGTGATCAAGCGCGGGGACGTACTGCACACGGACGTCGGGATCTGCTACTTGAGGCTCTGCACCGATACTCAGGAAATGGGCTATGTCCTCGGCTTGGGTGAGGCCGAGGTTCCGGGCGGTCTGCGCGCCACGCTCGCGACCGGCAACCGCTGGCAGGACCTGCTGACCCACGAGTTTCGCGCCGGCAGGACGGGTAACGAGATCCTGGCCGCAACGATCAAGGCAGCGGAGGCCGCGGGGATCACATCGAGTACCTACAGCCACCCGCTCGGTTTCTTCGGCCACGCGCCGGGCCCCACGATCGGCATGTGGGACAACCAGGGCGCAACGGTCGGGCGCGGCGACTGGCCGCTTCATCCCATGACCGCCTATGCAATCGAGGGCAACGTCAAGGTCGAGGTGCCCGAGTGGGACGGCCAACTCGTTCAGGTCAAGCTCGAGCAGAGCGCGGTGTTCGACGGCGAGCAAATTCGATACCTCGCGGGCCGACAGGACCGCTGGCATCTGGTTCATTAGCTCGTTCCGCCGCCCCTCCCGGGCCGTTCGCCAAAGGCGTGGCGAGGCCCAGTCGAGGGGATTTGTCTCCGTCGAGTCAGGCGGCTCGTCCTACCGGAGGGCTGAGAATTGACAGGCTTGCCGCCGCGGCATACCATCCCGCCGGCTTCAAGAGAATCTGATGGCCGGAAAGCTCAAGCAACGGCGGCGAATTCTGGGCTCGGACCAGATGCGCAAGGTGGTCCGGCGGATGGCGGGTGAGATTCTCGAGCTCAACGGTGAGACGAACGAGCTCCTGCTGGTCGGCATACGCACGCGCGGAGTGCCGCTGGCCAAGGCTCTGGCGGCGGAAATCGAGACTATGGAGGGTTTCAAGGTGCCCATCGGTGTGCTCGATATCACCCTGTATCGTGATGACCTTTCGACGGTCGCCTCCCAGCCGATCGTAAAGGGCACTCACTTCCCGACAACGTTGACCAACAGCCATCTTGTCCTTTGCGATGACGTGCTCTACACGGGACGCACCGTCCGTGCCGCTCTCGACCACCTGGTCGACTACGGCAGGCCTCGTAGGGTGCAGCTTGCGGTGCTCATCGACCGGGGCCATCGCGAGCTGCCGATCCAGGCGGACGTGGTCGGCAAGAAGGTCCCCACGGCCGCTAACGAGCTGGTGGAAGTCCGTTTCGACGACACCGACGGCGAACAGCACGTGTCGATCATGGAGCTGGTGGAAACCGAATGAGTGCCGTCAGTTGGGAACGCAAAGATCTGCTGACCATTGCCGATCTTTCTCCCGACGAAATCGAGCTGATTCTCGATACCGCCGAGTCCTTCCGCGAGATCGCCCACCGGCCGATCAAGAAGGTGCCGACGTTGCGCGGTCGCACGGTGGTGAATCTCTTCTTCGAGCCATCGACTCGGACGCGATCGAGTTTCGAGATTGCCGAGAAGAGGCTCTCGGCCGACTCGATTAACTTTTCGTCGTCGAGCTCGGGGCTGGTCAAAGGCGAGAGCCTTGTCGACACGGGGCGCAACCTCGAAGCGATGGCACCGGACATGATCGTGATTCGCCACGGTCATCCCGGTGTGCCTCGAATGCTTGCCGACAGGATCGGCGCGGCGGTGATCAACGCCGGTGACGGAGCCCACGAGCATCCCACCCAAGCCCTGCTGGACGCCTACACGATTCGTGAGGCAAAGGGGCGGCTGGCGGGTCTCAAGGTGGCGATTGTGGGCGACATACAGCACAGCCGGGTAGTGCGCTCGAACATTCATTTGCTGACCAAGATGGGCTCTGATGTCACGGTGGCGGGGCCTCGGACGATGATGCCGGTGGATGTCGACAGACTCGGTGTCAGGGTGGTTTACGACCTCGAGGAGGCAATTCAAGGGGCCGACGTGGTCATGATGCTGCGGGTACAGCTCGAGCGGCAGACCAGAAGCCTGTTTCCGTCGGCGCGGGAGTACTTCATGCTCTTCGGTTTGACCCGAGAACGGGTCAAGGCGGCCAAGCGTGGCGCGATCATTCTTCATCCCGGCCCGATGAACCGAGGCATCGAGATCGCCAGTGACGTTGCCGACGGCCCCTACTCGGTCATCCTGGATCAGGTAGCCAACGGCGTGGCCGTTCGAATGGCCGTTCTCTACCTGCTCTCGGGCGTTCACCGGGAGAGCCCATGAAGCTCTTGATACGCGGTGGCCGTGTCGTGGATCCGAGCCAGGACCTTGATGAAACCGTCGACCTGGTCGTCGAGGAAGGCTTCGTGGCGCAAGTGGGCGGCGGCCGGGCGCGCGCCGGCAGAAACGCCGAGGTATTCGACGCCAGCGGTCTGGTGGTGACGCCGGGCCTGATCGACATGCATGTCCACTTGCGCGAACCGGGGCACGAGTACAAGGAGACCATCGGCTCCGGCATGGCGGCGGCCGCCGCCGGAGGTTTCACCGCGGTGGCGTGCATGGCCAACACCGATCCGGTGAACGACAGCCGTTCGGTAACCGAGCACATGGTCGCCGAAGCGGCCCGTCACGACACGGCACGCGTCTATCCGATCGGTGCCGTCAGCAAAGGGCTGAAGGGCGAGGAGCTGGCCGAACTCGGAGAGATGGCGGAAGCCGGCATTGTCGCACTGTCGGACGACGGTCGGCCGGTGGAGAGCTCGGAGTTGATGCGGCGGGCGCTCGAGTACTCCCAGCATTTCGGCCTCGTGGTCATACAGCACGCCGAGGACCTCGACCTGGGAGCGGGGGGCGTGATGCATGAAGGCGAGTTCTCGACCCGCGCGGGCTTGCCCGGTCTACCCGGGGCCGCCGAGGACGTCATGGTCGCGCGCGATCTGATACTGCTCGAGGATTTCGGTGGCCACAACGGGCGCTACCACGTGGCCCACCTGTCGACCGCTCGCAGCCTCGATCTGGTTCGGGAGGCGAAATCCCGGGGGCTCCGAGTGACCTGCGAGGTGACCCCGCATCACCTTCTCCTGACCGACGGCGAGGTCTGGTCGAGCCATTTGTCGACCGATACCAAGATGAAGCCGCCTCTGCGTTCGGAGCGAGATCGAATCTCGCTTCTCGAGGGACTCGCTGACGGCTCGATCGACGTCATCGCCAGCGACCACGCTCCGCACCATGCGGATGAGAAGGACGTTCAGTTCTCGTGCGCCCCTTTCGGCATCGTGGGCTTGGAGAGCACGGTCAGTCTGTGCCTGGACCGGTTGGTGCGACCCGGAACGATTTCGCTGTCGCGGATGATCGAGTTACTTTCCTGCAATCCCGCCGAGATCCTGGGAGTGCCCGGCGGGACGCTGAAGGAAGGGGCTCTTGCGGACATCACCGTGATGTCGTTGACCTCCCGGACGACGATCAACCCAAAACGCTTTCGGAGCAAGGGCAAGAACACTCCCTTCGACGGCTGGAAACTGCGCGGGCGGGCAGTGAACACGTTCTTGGCCGGACGGCAGGTCGGCGGCTAGTCGGGGACCGCGCGGACGGCGCCGCGATTTGAAATAATGCCGTCGTGGCTGGAGCCGGGGATCGACTTGAAACAGCCCGTGAGGCGGCGCGTACCGGTGGCCGGATTCTGCGGGAGACCTTTCGGCAGGGGAACCTGGAGATCGAGCGCAAGGCGGCGCACGATTTCGTGACCTCGGCCGATCGGGCGAGCGAAGAGGCGATTCTCGATCTGTTGAAACGCGAGTACCCCGGGGATCAGGTGCTGAGTGAAGAAGAGGGACTGGTGGGGGCGCCCTCCGACTACCAGTGGATCATCGATCCCCTGGACGGGACCACCAACTTCCTCCGAGGCCTGGCCGCCTATGGCGTCTCTGTGGCCTGCCGTCGAGCCGGAGAGGTGGTTCTGGGAGTGGTTTTCGATCCCGTCAACGACCGGCTCTACTGCGCCGAACGCGGGGCCGGAGCCGAGTGCAACGGTCGCCGGATCGAGGTATCTCGACGAGAGGGCCTGGATGGCGCGTTTCTGGCGACCGGCTTTCCCTTCAAGGCCCGGGAGGGACTCGATCTCTACCTGGAGATCTTTCGCCGGGTCTTCCTCGACGCCAGCGCCATCCGCCGCTGCGGAGCCGCCGTGCTGGATCTGGCACATACCGCCGCTGGGGTCTACGACGGCTTCTTCGAGTTCCGATTGTCGGCCTGGGACCTGGCCGCAGGGGCGCTATTGATCGAGGAGGCCGGCGGCCGGGTCAGCGATCTCGACGGCGGAGGCCGCTATCTGGAAACCGGCAATCTGATAGCCGGCTCTGCGGGCGTGCATGCCGAGTTGTTCAAGAGAATAGCTGCTCTGGCCAGTGAGGCTGAGCTAGACTCCCTTGTGCCGCACTCTACGCCCGCCGACGGGGGAGCGTGCTAGGGTCAGTTCAGCCACCCGCAAGGAATCCACCGTTGAGCAAATCGCGCGCGCCCTTTCTGGAGATCCAGTTTCATCCCGGCGACATCCGGTCGAAGGTTCGCTATTTCTTCTTCTCGCGCAAGCAGGTGCGGCTCACCGCGGCCGGTGCTCTGTTTACGCTGTTGTTCGGTCTCTTCAACTTGTTCATCTTGCCGGGTGTGGTGCGCGATCTGCTGAGCCGGAGCACTTACCAGTCGGCGGTGCTGGAGCGCTCGCGGCAGGGAGAGCGCTTGCAGGCCTCGATTGCCCGCCTGGGGCGGCTCAATGGCGACAGTGAAGCGCTGCATCTGCGGATGAGCCGGATCTACCTGGCCTACGGACTCCAGGGGGATGAATCTCTGGGGCAGGGCGGTTTCCCGTTTCAGGGTCCGCCGGTGCCGGATTCGATCTACGCCGGAGCGGTCACCCGAGCCGGCCAGCTCGAAGCGGAGATCCGGGAGCAGCTCCAGGTTCTCGATACCTTCATTTCCGAAGTCCAGAGCTTCGAGAGCGCCCATGGGGGCCAAGTCCGGACCACGCCGTCGGTCTCGCCTCTCAAGTCCGAGGACTTCGTGCTGACCAGCCCGTTCGGGACGCGGCGCAGCCCCTTCACCAAGAAGATCGACTTCCACCCCGGTATTGACATGGCGGCGCCGGTCGGGACGCCCATCTACGCGCCGGCCGATGCGGTCGTGGTCTTCGCCGGCCGCTATCCGCTGAAGCAGAGCGTCTCGTGGTGGCGCTACGGCAACCTGGTGGCGCTTCGCAACGGCGAGGGTTTCATCACGCTGTTCGGTCACTGCGACGAGATCGGGGTGCGTAATGGCCAAAGGGTGGAGCAGGGGACCGTCATCGCGACAGTGGGCAATACCGGTTGGAGCACAAGCCCTCATCTCCACTATGAGGTCAGGCATCGCGACGGAGACGAGGGCTTTCGGCCCGTGGATCCGAGAATCTACATCCTCGATCACCAGTGGCGAGACGAGGAACAGCTGCTGGTCAGGGCGCGCAGGGCTCCCGACCAGCGCGCTTTCGAGCCCCTTCCGAGAATCATCGGCCGGTAGCCGCCGAGTGCCAAGGAGGTCGATTTGAGCACGCCCTACGCCGAAAAAGCGCCGACAATGATCATCCCATCCGGGACGGACATCCATGTGGACGTCCACGGGCAACTGTCCATCCGCACTCCGGGAAACCTCGTCATTCAGGACTCGGGCAGCTTCGCGACTCTCCAATCCGTGAACGGTTCGATTCGTATCGAGTCGGATGCTCAGGTCGAAGCAGTCACTGTTCAGTGCGCGGAGACCTGTTACGTCGAAGGCAGCCTCACGGCCTGGCGGGTCAAGGCGCAGTCGATCAACTCGAGGAAGCGGCGAAGGCCAACATCGTCTTCCAGGAGGCCGACCGGCTCGAGGTAGGCCAGAATGCGCGGTTGGTTGGCAACTTCAGCACCGAGAAGGAGCTCTTTCTTCTGTTCTCGCGCTTTGCCAACGAGCTTCGGTCGTTGCCCCTCTTCGCCGAGAGGAAGAAAGTGCCGGGAGGAGCGGAAACGGCGGACGATCAGAGCCCCGAACGGCTGCTGGCCGACGTCGCCAGCGTCGCCACCGAGGTCATCGAGTCCACGCCCGTCGGCGAAGAAGTTGTAGCGGAATCGGCGAGCAGGGATGGGGTCGAAAGCAGTTCACGGGGCACGTTCGAAGCGAGCGCGGCACCGCCGGAGTCCGAGGGCGGTTTTGGCCCGAAGTCCGATGACCCTCTTCCGGATCCGTTGTTCTACTCGCTCGTGATTCTGGAGCGTGAGTACACTCGGCCGTCCTACGGGCCGACGGCGCAACGAGCCATCGAGGAAATCGTCAAGCTGCTTCGCGATCGGGATCTCGAGACCCTGGGGCTGACGTACAGGACGCTGTTCGGCAGAATCGTCGAGCCGGGGCGGGATGTCGAGCGAGTCTACGAGTTGCTGGGCCGGCACTTCGAGGGCGAGGATTCCGGGGGACACAATACGTAATAGTCCCCAACGAAAACGGCGTCGAGCAGTCGTTTCGAGAGGGAAAAGACAGGGACTATTAGGTATTGTGTCCCCCCGGCCAGCGCCGCTGCTGGTCGCGGCTGGCTTCGAAGTGACGCAGGAGTTCCTGCAGCGAGTCGCCGCCGAACTTCTCCAACGCGGCGTCGGCGAGGACGAGCGCCATCATGGCTTCGGCGATCACGCCGGCCGCCGGAAGAGCCGTCACGTCTGAGCGCTCGTACTGCGATTGATGGGGCTCGAGGCTGTCGAGATCGACCGAGGGCAAGCCCTTGCGAAGAGTCGAGATTGGCTTCTTGTAGGCGGTGACGATCACATCCTCGCCATTTGTGACTCCGCCTTCCAGACCTCCGGCGCGGTTCGTCGGCCGTTGCCAACCGCTTTCGGCCGAATAGCCGATGGCGTCGTGGGCGGCGCTGCCGAGACCCGAGCTGGCAGCGATCGCAGCGCCTATCTCGATGGCCTTGACGGCCGGAACGGACATCAGGGCGCGGGCCAGGCGGCCATCGAGCTTGTCGTCCCAGTGTACGTAGGAGCCGAGGCCGGCCGGGACGTTGTGGGCGATCACGGTGACCGCTCCACCGAGGGTATCGCCGTTCTTCTTGGCCTCGTCGACGAGCTCGACCATGCGGTCTTCGAGATCGCGGTGAATCGCTCGCAACGGCGAACCGTCGTCGACCTGCTCGAGCTCGGTCCAACCGGGCGGCGGCCGGTCGGCCCCGATCGGGCCGAGGGAACGGACTCCGCTGCGAATCTCGACGCCCAGCTGGCCGAGGAGAAGCTTGGCGAGAGCGCCGGCGGCTACCCTGGCGGCGCTTTCCCGGGCCGAGGCGCGTTCGAGCACGTCTCTCAAATCGCGCCGCAGGTACTTCAGACCCCCGGCGAGATCGGCGTGCCCCGGTCGGGGTGACCTGAGACGCCGCTTCTCGGCCCGAACCGGATCGACCGCGTGGGCGTCCATGACGGCGCTCCAGTTCTCGAAGTCCCGATTCTCGATCCAGAACGCGACCGGAGAGCCCAACGTCTGGCCATTGCGGACACCGCCTCGGATGATCGCGTCGTCCTGCTCGATCTGCATCCGATGGCCGCGACCGTAGCCGTGCATCCGGCGGCGCATGTCGAGCGCGATCTTCTCCTCGATTACCGGAAGCCCGGCCGGCAGTCCCGAGAGCACCGCGGTGAGCCCCGGGCCATGACTCTCACCCGCCGTGGTCAAGCGTAGTTTCTTCATCTCTGCTCAGGCTATCAGCGGTCAGGCGACGAGAAGACTCGCGAACGGTGCGGCCAATCGATCGGGAACCCGGCAGGGTTTGCCACTGGCGACCTCGAACCAGACGTGCTCGGTGGTTCCGCGCGCCAGCAGTTCGTCGTGCACGTGAACCTCGTAGCCGAATCGCAGACCGCGGCTGGCGAGACGTTCGAGGCGGCACGTGGTGACCACTTCATCGGGATACCGGGCCGACTTTCGATAGTCGATCGAGAGTTTCGTGACCAGGAGCAAGTAACCGGAAGCCTCGATCTGGGCATAGGAAAATCCCGTGTGCCGGCAGAGGCGGGTCCGAGCCAGCTCGAACCAGACCGGGAATACGGCATGGTGAACGACACCCATCTGGTCGGTTTCGGCGTAGCGCACCTCCACCGTGACGGAAGCGGATCGGGGGCTGGGAGACGTTGACATCGGGGCTTCGATCTTTAGGCGCTGCGACTGTAGCGCATGACGGTGATCAAGATCTTGTAGCCGGCGAGCACCGTGCCGCGCAGTGTACCGGTGATCTTCGAGGCGCCGATTCGCCGGCGATAGCTCACCGGAACTTCAGCTACCGTGAGCCCCTGCCTCAAGGCCTTGACCTGCATCTCTGCCGTCCAGCCGAAGTCCGGGTCTCGCATCTCGAGGGACTCGAGGGCCTTCCAGGTGATGGCTCGGAACGGTCCCAGATCCGTATAGCGGTGGCCGTATAGCCAGCGGATCAGCGAGCACGCGACCCAGTTGCCGACACGCGCCTGCGGCAGAAGGGCTCCGCGCTCGCGATTGCCCAGGACCCGTGAGCCGATGACCATGTGAGCCCCGTGGCTCCGAATCGGCCCGATCAGGCGGGGCAGCTCATCCGGGTGATCCGAGTAGTCGCCGTCGAGAAAGACAACGGTCTCGGGGGGTCGATTGGCCTTCAGGTAGGCCAGCCCTTTCAGGCACGCGCTGCCGTAGCCCGGTCGGGCCTCGCTGACCACGATCGCTCCGCCTGTGCGAGCGATCTCGGCCGTGCGGTCGGTCGAGGCGTTGTCCACGACCACGATTCGGTCGACCGCGTCTCTGGGAATGGCAGCGAGGACCAGCGGCAGCGATTCCTCTTCGTTGAAGGCGGGAATGACGACGTCGACACGCATGAGTACGAGGTATGAAACGGTATCCGGAAGGTTGGCACAAGAAGCCGATCCCTGTCCCCCTTTTTCAACCTTTCTGGCCTGTTTCGATCAGGCCCTGCTAGACTTCCGCGTCCGATTTGACCGGCCTCACCTCTCCTTACGCCCGACATGCCTATTGTTCCGTACCGTGGAGTTGAGCCGCGGATCGAGTCCGGGGTCTTCGTAGCCCCGACCGCCTGGTTAGTTGGTGATGTGGTCGCGGGCCCGGATTGCTCCTTCTGGTTCAATTCGGCGGCGCGCGGCGATGTCCACAAGATCCGAATCGGGGCTCGCACGAACGTCCAGGACGGAGCTGTTCTCCACGTCAGCCACCGGACCCACGATCTCGAGATCGGCGACGGCGTGGTGATCGGACACGCCGCGGTGCTTCACGGCTGTTTCGTTGCCGACGGAGCGCTGGTTGGCATCGGTGCGCGCGTGCTTGACGGCGCCAAGGTCGGTGCCGGCGCTCAGATCGGTGCCGGCGCTCTGGTCTCACCCGGGACCCGCATCCCTCCCGGTACTCTGGCGCTGGGAATGCCGGCGAAGCCAGTGCGGGATCTCCGTCCCGAGGAGACGCGGAACATACGCGTCATCGTCGATCGCTACGTCGATCTCAAGGAACGGTATCGCCAGGAGAGTTGGACCTGATGCCGAACGTCAAGGGCACTCGGGACCTTCTGCCGCCCGAGAGCGGCGTTTGGGCGCGCGTCGAGGAGATCGCCCGGTGGGTCTTTTCGCTCTATGGCTATGGCGAGATTCGCACTCCGGTTCTGGAGCACACCGAGCTCTTCGTGCGCAGCGTTGGAGAGTCCACCGACATCGTCGGCAAGGAGATGTACTCCTTCGAGGACCGCAAGGGCAGGAGCTTGACCCTCCGACCCGAGAGCACGGCCGCGGTTGCCAGGTCGTTCGTCGATCACCGGCTCGGTGAGCTGCCGTTGCCGGTGAAGCTGTTCTACATCGGATCCCACTTTCGCTACGAGCGCCCTCAGAAAGGGCGGTATCGAGAGTTCCATCAGATCGGCGCCGAGTTGTTGGGTGATCCGGGACCGGCCTCGGATGCCGAGCTCATCGAGATGCTGGTTGGCTTTCTCAAAGAGCTGGGTTTCGAGGATCTGACCGTTCTGGTGCATACGGTGGGCGATCAGTCCTCTCGCGAGGCCTATCGGCAAGCCCTGGTCAAGTTCTTCGAGCCGCTGAAGGAGCAGCTGAGCTCGGAAAGTCTGGAGCGCCTCGAGCGCAATCCGCTGAGGATCCTCGACACCAAGGACCCCTCCGAGCGAGCGCTTCTCGTCGAGGCTCCCAGGCTGGAGGACTCGCTCTCCGCCGAAAGCCGTGAGCACTTTGACGGGCTGCTTTCCGCGCTCGGTAGTCTGGGAGTCGAGTACCGGGTCGATCCGGGCCTGGTGAGAGGGCTGGACTACTACACTCTGACAGTGTTCGAAATCGTCTCGAAGAGCCTCGGAGCCCAGAACGCGATCGTCGGCGGCGGCCGTTACGATCGGCTGCTTGCCGACCTGGGGGGACCGGATCTGCCGGCCATCGGTTTTGCTATTGGCCAGGACCGGTTGATCGAGTCGTTGCCGGCTTCGTTTCGCAAGAAATGCGCACGGGACCCGGCGGTGCACCTGATTGCCATCGATCCCGTGCCGAAGCTTGCCGCCATGGAGCTCGGTGAAGAGCTGCGCTCCAACGGTGTCGCGGCGGTGGTCGATTTCGGCGGCGGCCGGATGAAGGCGGCGCTCAAGCGCGCCCATCGTTCGGGCGCCCGCTACGTCCTCCTATTGGGAGAGGACGAGGTGGAACGAGGCGGCGTGACCTGCCGAGACCTGAGCGCCGGCGAGCAGAGTTTCGTACCTCGATCCGAGATCGCGGCGCTCTTGGGCAACTGGCAAGGGGGAAAAGAGTGAAACGTTCAGCCTCAGGGACACTGCGGGCCGAGGATGCGGGCACGCGCGTCAAGCTCCAAGGCTGGATCCACAGGAGGAGAGACCTGGGAGGCCTCACCTTTCTGCAGCTCCGAGACCGGTCGGGTGTGGTTCAGATCGTGGTGCGTCCGGAGGACCATCCGGAGTCGGCCGAGATCCTCGACCCCGTGCGTCTGGAGTGGGTTGTCGAGGTCGAAGGTGTCGTGGCCGAGCGTGATCCCGAGGCCGTCAACCCGGACATGGAAACCGGAGAGGTGGAGGTGGTGTGCGATCGCGCCGAGGTGTTGGCAAAAGCCGAGCCGTTGCCTTTCCTGCCGGACACTCCGGTCGAGGAAGTCGCCGAGGAAACCCGCCTCAGATACCGCTACCTCGACCTTCGCCGCACCGACCTCCAGCGCAACCTGATACTGCGTGACCGAATCACTCTCGAGATCCTCAACTACTTCCACGAGAATGGCTTCATTCATCTCGAGACGCCGATTCTGACACGATCGACGCCCGAGGGCGCGCGCGACTATCTGGTGCCGAGCCGAGTTCGCCGGGGCGCTTTCTACGCCCTGCCGCAGTCGCCGCAGATCTTCAAGCAGATTCTGATGGTCTCGGGCTTCGAGCGCTACGTCCAGATCGCCCGCTGTTTCCGGGACGAGGACCTGCGGGCGGACCGCCAGCCCGAGTTCACTCAGGTCGACGTCGAGATGTCGTTCCCCACCGAAGAGGACATCTTTGCCGTGATCGAGGGGCTGTTCGAACGGATTTTCCCGATGGTGGGGATCGCGGTGGCGCCGCCGTTCCCGCGCTTGACCTACGAGCAAGCCATGTTGCGCTACGGCAACGACAAACCGGACCTTCGGCTCGAGATCGAGATCGCCGATCTCTCGGAGGGACTCGCCAACAGCGACTTCCGGGCCTTTAAACGGACGATCGCCGCCGGCGGTGTGGTCCGGGGCTTCGCCGTTCCGGGCGGTGCCTCGGCGACCCGCAAACAGGTCGACGGCTGGGTCGAAACCGCTCGCGCCAGGGGAGCCGCCGGGGTCCTGACGCTGCGCAAGCGAGACGGCGAGCTGCAGTTTCAGGTCAAGAACGTGCTCAGCGAAACCGAGCTCGAGAGGATTGCCTCCGCAGTGGGGCTGAAGGACGGGGGCATCGCGGTTCTGGTGGCGGCGCCGGCCCCGGTGGCGGCGGCTGCATTGGGAGAGCTACGTCTCCAACTCGGCGACGAGTTCGATCTCGTCGAACCCGATGCGAATCGTTTTCTGTGGGTGACCGAGTTTCCCTTGGTGGAACGTGAATCCGATGAAGGTCGTTGGAACTCCTGCAATCACCCGTTCACGGCGCCCGATCCAGAGGATCTTCATCTACTCGATACGGATCCCGGGGCGGTGCGAGCCCGTGCCTATGACGTCGTTCTCAATGGTGTCGAGCTCGGCGGAGGTTCGATCAGAATCCACGACTCGGAGCTTCAGGAGCGTGTGTTCGGCTTGCTGGGGCTGAGCCCGGATGAAGCCAAGGACCGTTTCGGATTCCTGCTCGAGGCCCTTCGATTCGGTGCACCGCCTCACGGCGGGATCGCCCTCGGACTCGATCGAATCGTGATGCTGATGACCGGCGCGGCGTCGCTGCGCGATGTCATCGCCTTTCCCAAAACAACCTCGGCGACCTCGCTGATGACCGCGGCTCCGGCTCCGGTCGATTCGGAGCAGCTCGCGGAGCTCGGCATCGCCGTGATCGGCGGGGCCGCGGGCGACGACAGCTCCGAAGAAGGCTAGACCGATTCGGCGCGCCGGTGAGGAAGTCGGGCTAGAGGTCGAGCTTAGATGACGGAGGCGCCCCAACACCTCGACCTCGTTCATCGGGGCGGCTCGACCCGCATCTGGCTCGGCGCGGGCGCTCTGGCGAACGCCGCCTCGGAGGTTTCTCCATGGCTGGCTGGCCGGAGGCTTTTCGTGATCAGCTCGGCGCGGGTGCGCCGACTCCACCGAGATTCGCTACGGAATCTGGTGGCCGATGCGGTCGATGTCGTAGAGCTCGAGGTTGCAGACGGAGAGAGCGCCAAGAGCCTGACGACCGTAGAGCGGTTGACTCGCGAGATGCTGGTGGGGGGAGGAAAGCGAGACAGCCGGGCGATCACGCTGGGCGGAGGAACGGTCGGAGACGTCGGAGGATTCGCCGCCGGTTGTTTCCTCCGCGGTATCGAGTACGTCCAGATTCCCACGACCCTGCTTGGGCAAGCGGACGCGGCGATCGGCGGCAAGACGGGTGTCAACTTGCCCGAGGCCAAGAACTCGGTAGGTCTCTTCCACCAGCCGCGCTGGGTGATCTGCGACCCGAGTCACTTGAGCACGCTACCGGCTGAAGAGACACGCCAGGCGATCTTCGAGATCGTAAAAGCGGCGATCCTGGCCGACGAGTCGCTGTTCGAGCTGATCGAGTCGAACCTAGACGGTCTGCTTTCGGGGGATGCCGATCTTCTGGCTCGTGCGGTTCGGAGCGCCGTCGAGGTCAAGGTCGAGGTGGTCGCTGCCGACGAGCGCGAGGGTGACCAAAGACGGCTGCTCAATCTGGGACACACCTTGGGGCATGCACTCGAGACGGTGGTCGGGCACGGCAAGCTCAGGCACGGCGATGCGGTCGGGCACGGGCTGATGTTTGCGGTGGCCCTCGCCGAGCAGAGAGACCTGGCGCCCGAGGATGCAAGGCGGATTCGAGTGCTGCTCGATAGACTGGAATTGCCAGAGCTTCCCGACTTGACGCCCGCCTCGGTCTTGGAGGCGATGCAACGGGATAAGAAGGCGCGCGAATCGGGACTCGGCTGGGTGCTGCCCCTCGGAATCGGCTGTGCCGAAGTGGTGGTGATCCCGATGGCTTCCGTGGAACGTCAACTTGCGTCGTTTCTCGGGGGTTCCTAGAATAGATGCAGCGGTGGTAGCCGCTTCGGGATCCAGTTCAGTTTGTTGGTCTCGCTGTGGGCGTGGACCATCTATCAGGCCCTGATGAAGAACTTTCTGTCAAGACTCCCGCTCAGGCACCTGGTGCTTTTGACGCTCTTGCTGTCGGGCATCGTGCCGTTGGCGGTGAGCAGCCTGCTTCTCGTTCGCCAGAATCGCGACATTCTCGAAACCCAGGAGAAGAGCTATCTCACGCGCTCGGCGCAGTTCCTCTCGGTCGAGCTCTCGGGTTCCCTGGCCACGGCTCGGGATCAACTGCGGCAGCTCGGCGAGACCATGATGTCGCTGCCGGCGGAAGGTGGCATCGATGGCCAGTTGGCCTCACCGTGGTTGCAGCAGCGGGTGGCCGCATTCCTGGAGGCGCATCCGAGTTTTCTGGTCATGCGGCTCTTGAATCAAGCCGGCTCCGGACCGCAGTTTGCGGCGGCGCCGGTTTCGGCGGAAGGGCTGGAGGCACTTCAAGGAGCTTTTCGTGACCTTTCCGATTCCGACCGCCTGGCCTACCGGTTCGTTACCGATCCCGGCTCGGGTCGACCGGCGGCCGTGGTCGCTCTGGCACTTGGTCCTGAACGGGATCTCGTCCTCGAAGGGGTCGTCGAGGTGGGCTCGCTGGCCGCATTCTTCGAGGAGCAGGCGCAGGGTGATGTCGGTGTGTTCTTGATCGACCGAGTTGGTCGGGTCCTCTGGTCGGAGGGCTCCACCGAGGAGGTGGATCGGGCCATCGCGAACGCCGACCTGGTTCGTGACTTCGTCAACGTGCCGCTGAATCTGACCGCCGAGTACCCGCTCGAGATCGGCGGCAAGGAACACGAGATGCTGGGGCGGGTCAGCCCGGTCGCCGAGCCCGGCTGGGGAGTGGTGGTTCAGAAGCCCGCGGCGACCGCCTTCGGTGCGGCACGACAGATGGTGTTTCAGACCGCTCTCTCGACGGCAGTCTTGATCGTTTTGGCGTCCATCCTGGCGGCGTGGGTCTCGCGCAGGATCAGCCGGCCTATTCAGGAGCTGACCGAGACCAGCCACGAGATCGCGACCGGCAATTTCGGCAAACGGGTCGAGGTCGCCGGCGTCGGCTCCGAGATTCAGCAGCTCGGACGCGATTTCAATCAGATGAGCGAGCACGTGCAGGGGTATGTCGAGCGCCTTCAGAAGGCGGCACAGGCCAACCGCGAGCTCTTCATCGGATCAATGCGCGCCTTTGTCGCCGCGATCGACGCCAAGGACCCGTACACCCGCGGCCACTCGGAACGGGTTGCGGCTCACAGCCGAACGATTGCCAAGCGCCTCGGTCTGGATTCCGACATGCAGCATCGGGTGTGGGTGGGGGCGCTGCTACACGATGTCGGCAAGATCGGGATCGAGGATCGGATCCTCAAGAAGGGGGGCGTTCTCACCGACGACGAGTACGAGCAGATGAAGCTCCACCCGGTTATCGGCGCCGAGATCATGAGGCGAATCGAACAGCTGCGCGAGATGATCCCGGCCATCAGATGGCATCACGAAGCCTGGAACGGGGCCGGTTATCCCGATGGGTTGCTGGCCGACAAGATTCCCCTGATGGCGAGGATTATCGGCATTGCGGACACGTTCGACGCCATCACTACGAATCGGCCGTATCAAAGGGCCTATGAAACGGAGTTCGCGGTCAAGCGAATCACCGAGCTCGCCGGACAACGCTTCGACGCCAAAGTGGTGAGCGCATTCCTCCAGGCCTACAAGGCCGGTGAGGTTCAGGTCCGGAAGATCACGGCCGAAGTTCCACAGGCACCGGCCGAGGCCCTGGCTGTCGGTGGCTAGCCCAGTCTGCCCACGAAGCTGCTCCAGCGAATGCCGTTCAACTATGTTCTAGCGGACCTTCTCGCACGGGTGCCCGGGGCCGTCGCGGTCGCGTTTCTCGACGATTCCGGCGAGACCATTGAGGTGGCCACCACGGACTACTCACCCGAGGAGCTCAAGATCTTCGGCGCCTACTTCGGTATCAGCCTGCGCCAGGCGAGGACCCTGCTTGAGCCGACGGAGCTCGGAGATCCCGACCTGATCCATCTTCGGCAAGGGGACGTGAACGTCCATGCGGTGTGCCTGCCCGACGAGTATTACCTCGTGCTCTTGCAGTCGTCTCCGGCATCGACCGGCGTGGCTCGTCGCTATCTGAAAAGCGCGGTCGCCGACCTCGAGCGCGAGCTGTTCAGCTAGCTCGGCGTCTCACCGGGGAGGTTTCCTACTATGGTCGCGGAGAAGAGCTCGGGTCTGTGGAGCAAGCTCAAGCGCGGGCTCCTCATGACCCACACCGAGATGTTCGATCGGTTGGAGGCCGCCGTTCAGGACCGTGCGGTCATCGACGGCACCACGCTCGAGATGCTCGAGGAAGCGCTGATCGCCGCCGACGTGGGAGTCGAGACCTCGCTCGAGCTGGTCGCGAACGTGCGCCAGGACGCGCGGCGGTTCGAGGGCGGGGATCTCCTGAAGCTCAAAGAGCGGTTGACCGATCACCTTTCCGTTCTACTTCTCGACGCCCCCCAGCCTCCGGCGGTGCCCGATGGACCGCTGGTGACCCTGCTGGTCGGTGTCAACGGCGTCGGCAAGACGACCTCCGCCGCGAAGCTCGCCTACCACGCGCAAGAGCGCGGACGGAGAGTTCTGCTGGTAGCCGCGGACACCTTTCGCGCCGCCGCCATCGAGCAGCTTGCAGTATGGTCCGAGCGCCTGGGTATTGACGTCGTCAAGCAAGCATCGGGTGCGGATCCGGCAGCCGTGGTTTTCGATTCACTACAAGCGGCCAAAGCCCGCCAGGTGGACGAGATCATTATCGATACGGCCGGCCGCCTCCACACCAAAGACCACTTGATGGCGGAGCTGGCGAAGATCAAGCGCGTGATCGACCGCGAGGCTCCCGACTGGAATCGCCGGACGGTGCTCGTGCTCGACGCAACCACGGGCCAGAACGCGGTGGTTCAGGCCCGCGAGTTCGTGGACGCCGCCGAGGCCACGGGCGTCCTGCTGGCCAAGCTCGATGGTACGGCCAAGGGTGGGGTGGTGGTGGCGATCGCGCGCGAGCTCCGCCTTCCCGTCCTTTATCTCGGAGTGGGAGAAGGCGCGGCGGACCTGGTCGAGTTTGTTCCGCGTCGGTTCGCGGAGGCGCTGATCGGCTGATTCAACGTCACCCCACGGTAGACTCGACTCGTGTCGAATGTCCGATTCGAGGAGCAGTTTCCCGAGCCGCTGCGTTGCTGGATCGTGCACGCGCCCAGGCGTTGGCCAGGCCCGGGTGGGTGGTGGCTCGACCTTGCCCGCGAGGAGCTGGTCAACAACGCCGTCGAGACCGGAGAGTCGACGGCCGCCCTCGAGGGACCGGTGGATCTGGCCGATCTCGTCGACGTAGCCTATTTGCCACCGGTCGGCGCGGTCCTCAATTGGTGGCGCCAGGAGCTGCGCGAGCGGTTGGTCGAGGCCGGTGCCGACCCGATTGTTCAGTTCCTGCCTGGCGAGGAGATCGAGGCCGGAGGGGGGGTCCCGGTCCTGGATCTGACGCCCGCGCTCCTGCCGCCGAAGCTCGCTGCGCTCGACTCGGTTCCAGCCGGGATTCACTGCTGCTGGCCTTTGATTCCAGGGCTGACCTCGGATGAGAAGATCTGCCGGAAGGGGCTCGAGCGACTCGCCGGCGCCGGCGTTTCGGGGGTTCAAGCGACGGTCCCGAACCTGTCGTCGGCAGACCGGCGCAAGTTGGGCGACCTGACCAACCGGCGCGGCTACCAGGATCTTTTTCACGGCGCGCCGCCGGATGTTTGCCAGTTCTCGCGCTGGGCGAACGAGGCCGGCCTGGCCGCGTTCCTGGAGAGGCCGGTTTGCGGCCGCTCGGGGCGCGCGCTCAAGAACCGAAATATCGCGACCCGTCTCCATTTGATCGCCGAGCTGATTCAGAGGACTCGTGGCTCGGTCGACGAGAGTCTCTCGTTCTATCGAGCGGCACGATGGACCGATCGGGAGGCGCTCGACATCGAGGATCTAGTCCGGTCCGGCAATCTCGGACTGGTGCGGGAGGTGACCGCCGAGAGCGGCCGCGAGATCGAGTTGTTCGTCAATCGCCGGGAGTCGCTCCGACTCGCGAAGCTCGAGCTCGAGTACCTGGGCCCCGGGGCCGGGGTGGAGCCGTCTTGAGCGGCGCGGTCGTCGATCTGCGTTCCGACACGGTCACCCGTCCCGACGACGAGATGCGCCGGGCGATGTCCGTCGCCGAGGTGGGCGACGACGTTTTCGGCGAGGACCCGACGGTGATTCGCCTGGAGGAGGCGGCGGCTCGCGTGAGTGGAAACGAGGCGAGCCTTTTCGTGCCGTCGGGGACGATGGCCAACGAGATCGCCCTCCACGTACATGCTGCCCGAGGTAGTGAGGTGATCTGCGAGGCCGAGAGCCATGTTTTTCACTTTGAGCGCGGCGGAATGGCGGTGCTCTCCGGATTGATGCCGAGACCGCTGGTGGGGAAGCGAGGGCTGCTGAGCGCCGAACAGGTCGAGGCGGCGATCGCTCCTGACGCGGTCTATCGCGCACCGACGGGTCTGGTCTCGCTCGAGAACGCGGCGATGAGCGCCGGCGGCCTCGCCGGGGGCGCCGAGCCGCAGCAGGAGGTCGTCGAGGTCTGCCGCCGGCGGGGAATCCCGGTTCATCTGGACGGTGGCCGCGTGTTCAATGCTGCCGCCGCCTTGGGGGTTGAGGTCGCGACGTTGACCCACTTCTTCGACTCGGCGATGTTCTCGCTGTCCAAGGGCCTCGGTGCTCCGGCCGGTTCGATGCTTTGCGGCTCGCGAGAGTTCGTGGAAGCCGCTCGCGGCGTCCGTAAGCTCTTCGGCGGTGGTATGCGGCAGGTAGGAATTCTCGCCGCGGCCGGGCTGGTCGCGCTCGAGCGCGGAGCGGCCAGTCTCGTGGAAGACCACGTTCGGGCTCGGCGCCTGGCCGAGTCCCTGGCCCAGATGCCGGGAGTCGGGATCGATCCGCGCCTCGTCGAGACCAATATCGTGATCGTCGAAGTCGAGGGAAAGGGCGACGCGGCGGGGCGCTTGGTTGCCGCGCTCTCCGATCGTGGAGTCCTGACGGTGGCCCTGGATTGGGCGCGGGTTCGATTCGTAACCCATCGCGACGTCGGGAGCGAAGCCATGGGCACAGCGATCGATCGCATCGCGAACGCGCTGCGAAGCTAGAGCCTCGACGGCGGCCCCTGGCCGGCTGCTCTGCCGAGCGGCGCCGAAGCGCGAACCTGGCGGCGCGCGGCCTTTCCGCCCGAGCCAGCCCGTTACACCGCCTACGGCAGCTTGGCGATCAGATCGATCTCGACCAACGCGCCCTTGGGCAGGCCCGCCACCTGCACCGTCGAGCGTGCGGGCCGGTGATTGCCCATGGCCTCGCCGTAGAGCTCGTTCAGCCGCGGGAAGTCGGCCAGGTCGACCACGAACACGGTGGCCTTGACCACGTCCGAGAAGGCGCAGCCCGCCGAGCTCAACACCGCCTCGAGGTTGCTCAGGACCTTGCGTGCCTGAGTCTCGAAGTCCTCGCCGACCAGCTCGCCGGTGCTGGCGTCGAGGGCCACTTGACCGGAGGTGTAGAGAAAGCCGTCGACCGAGATCGCCTGTGAGTAAGGCCCAATGGCCGCCGGAGCCGCGTCCGAATGAAGGAAATCCATCTCAGCCCTCCTGGGTTTGTGCATCGTCGCTGTCGTAGACACCGATGTAAGGAAGCTCTCGGTAGCGCTCGTCGAGGTCGAGCCCGTAGCCGACCACGAATACGTTGTCGATCTTGAACCCCGAGTAATCCACGGATATCGGAACCTCGCGGGCTTCGTGCTTGTCGAGGAGGGCACATAGCCTGACGCTGCTGGCGCCGCGGAAGCGAAATAGCCCGAGCACCGTGCTCAGCGTATGGCCGGTATCGACGATGTCCTCGATGATCAAGACGTGCTTGCCCCGAATCGCGACGTCGACGTCTTTCCTAATGCGCACTTCGCCGGGCGTGGTTCCCGACCGGTAGCTCGAGGTCTGAAGGAAATCGATCTTGGCCGGTACGGTGACCTTCTTCAGGAGGTCGACCATGAAGAACACGGAGCCCTTCAGAACTCCGATGCAAAGGAGCTCCTCCTCCTGGTAGTCACGATCAATCTCCGCCGCCAGCTCGGCAATGCGATGCTGGAGCTCGTCCTCGGATATCAATACTCGTGGCGGCGATCTGTCCATTGACTACTCCATCCTCTAGAATGCTGCGTGACCGCTCGGATTCAACATGGTTCTAGCTGACGAAGTCAACCCCGTCAATCAGCTGTACCGAGAGCTGTCCCGCCGTTACAGGGCCAGCTGGACCTTTCACCGCTTCCTGCTCGGGCTTCGGAAGTTCTTCGGCAGCGAGGATCTGGACGATCGGACCAAGGACTTCCAGAGTCTCTACCAGAGTCTGCGCCAGGTTTCGCTGCGGCTCAACGACCTCGATATCCCCCCCGTGGTGGAGGAGCTCGAGGAGGCGCGGCGGCGGTTGGGCCAGTTGACCGAATCTCTCGATCAGCAGGACAGGAGGATCTCGCCGTCTCTCGTTCGCCTGTTCTTTCAGAGGGTGAAGACTCAGGACGAGCGGATTCTCATCGAGTTGATTCGATTCTACCTCGAGGCGCAGCGTGGCCGTGACTGGTGGCCCGAGCGTGCCGACAAGGTCGACTACCTGCTGAGTCGACTGGGCGAGGCCATCTCCGATCCCGCCAACGGTGGTGATCATGAGCGGCTGAAGAGAGTCCTGGGCGGGATTTCGGAGTACGTGAAGGTACCCGCCCCGAGCGATCCTCAGAAGATCGCCAACAGGATGAAGCTGATTCAAGCGGTCCGCAACGAGATCGAGCAGGTCGGCAGCTTCGAGGTGCTTGCCGAGCGCGAACTGGTGGCCCATTACCGCAGCCTCAAGCACGGCCTCGGGGCGTTGATCGTCGAGAAGTCCATTCTGCCCATGATCGTGAGTACGAATCTGGCAGTTTCCGCGCGCGTCGATGAGCTCACCGAGAAGGCCCAGGAGAAGATCTTCGAAGACTACGAGAGAGTCTCTCAGCTGGAGGAGCAGGGGCTTCTCGGCCGAGAGTTGGCCGAGCCGGTCTCGAAGCTCCACAACCAGGTCGGTAGCTTCAAGAAACAGGTCAAGGGTGGCACGCTCCGGCTGGACACAATGGCCGAGATTCAGAACTCGGTGAGGGATATCTTCGGGCGTATCGCATTTGACGAAACCGCGGACCCGGACGGAGAGCTGGCCACGGGCGGAGTGCTGGCGGCTGAGAACGCCCTGGCCACAGCAGCCGAGCGGGACCTGCTCGGGTCGCTTTTCGAAGATCTGGTAGAGGCTCTTCGGGAGACCCATCGAGGTTCAGACAGGACCAGCGGCCTAGACTCTCGGCTGCTCGACTTCCGGCTCGGGCATCGGGAGATAGAGGCGTTCGCACGGCTTTCGAGCGGTGCGACCTGCGATACGGAGCTCGAGCAGTTTCTCCTCGCGGCCTCGAGCCTGCGGCGCAAGATCAGGCTGCTTGTAGACCGGCTGCACGGTGTCGGAATCGAGGCCAGCTCGGGCGGCCGCAAGGTCGACTTCCTGGACGCCGGTGCGAGTTTGCGGCTCGGGGACCTCTACTTGCGCAGGTTCGGGCATTTTCTGGAGATGCGGCTGGCGGACCAGGAGACACCCCAGGTGCGCGAGCTGCAGTTCTCGAAGATGCACTTGATGCGCGAGTACTCGGGGCTCTGGCTTCTCGTAAACGAGACCCTGCGGCGGCGCTAGGGAGCGTCGCAGAAGCCAACCGGCATTGCGGGGCTATTCGTACAGACGCTCGCGGGTCAGAAGCTCTGTCAGCAGCCTTCCCAGCCGGCCCCCTGCCGCTTCGCTGGCCTCCAAAACCTTGAGGTGGTCCACGGCTTCGTTCGTTACACCGGCGGCGAGGTTGGCGATCAGCGAGAAGCAAAGACAGCGGACTCCCAGGTGCCGAGCCGCAATGACCTCGAGCACCGTGGACATCCCCACCAGGTCGGCGCCCAAGGTGCGAGCCATGTCGACTTCCGCCGCGGTCTCGAAGCTGGGACCGGCGAAGCCCGCATAGACACCGCGTGAGCATCGGATATCCAGCTCTTCGGCGACCCGAGCGGCGAGGTCTCCGAGCTCCGGGTCATGCGCGTTGAGCATGTCCGGGAACTGCGGTCCCCATTCCGGCGGCAGCTCGCCCCTGAGCGGATTGAGCCCCATCAGGTTGATCTGATCCTCGATGATCGCGATCTCGCCCGCCGACTGGCTCGCGTGCACGCCCCCGGCGGCGTTGGTCATCACCAGCCTCTTTGCGCCCCGCAGGGCAGCCAACCGCACGACGAAGACGGTCTCATTGGCGTCATAGCCCTGGTACGAGTGGACCCGGCCGCGCTGGTAGGCGACGAACCTGCCCGGGATCGGCTCGAGCATCTGGAATTCGAGCGGGTGGCCGACAACTCCGCGCACCGGAAACGGGACGACCTCCTCGAGGTCGGCCTGGTGCCTGGTTGCCCCGGCCAGGTCGACGGCGAGTCCGGAGCCAGAGACCAACAGCAGGTCGGGCGCCGGCCAGCCACGTTCTTGCCAGGCCTGACGGGCGGCGTGCAGTTGCTCCAGATGGCGCTCCATGTCGGTGGGAATGGTAGCAGTCGAGCGCGCCTTCCCGGCGCCGTGGTCTCGATGGAGGGAAACCCGCCCCCGTGAAGCGTGCGTGTTCCTCGCTTCCGAAATAGAATCGACCCGGGCGGCCCGAGGGGCGCTGTCCCTTTGCGACATGTCCGAACTCGATCAGCAGATGGAGAACCGCCGCAGTAAGCTCGATCTGATGCGCGCGCAAGGGGTCGAGCCCTACCCGAGTCGCGTCGAGTACGACCTCGAGCCCTCGGAGGTTCACGGACGATACGACGAACGAAGCGCTGAGGAGCTCGAGCACGCGGGACTGGTGCTCCGAGTCCCGGGCCGGATCACGGCGCTGCGCAAGCATGGCAAGACCACCTTTCTGGATCTGCACGACGGGGTCAAGCTTCAGGTCATGGCGCGCAAGACGATCTTGAGCGAACGGGCGGCGGAGCTCGTAGCGGATTTCGACCTTGGCGACTACGCTGTCGTCACCGGCGAGCTCATTCGCACACGAACCGGCGAGCTGACCCTAGCCGCCACCGACGTGTCGATGCTGGCCAAGGCGCTGAGACCGCTCCCCGAGAAGTGGCACGGCCTGGCCGCGGTCGAGGCCCGCTACCGCAGGCGGTACCTCGATCTCTTGGGCAATACCCAGTCACGCCGGGCCTTCGAGATTCGTGCCCGCGCGATTCGATATCTGCGCGACGTCTTCGATCGGCGGGGCTTTCTCGAGGTCGAGACGCCGATGATGCAGACGCTTGCCGGAGGAGCGGCGGCGCGGCCCTTTATGACGCACCACAACGCTCTCGATCTCGACCTATATCTGCGAATCGCGCCCGAGCTGTATCTGAAGCGCCTTTTGGTCGGAGGAATCCACCGCGTCTACGAGATCAATCGCAACTTTCGCAACGAGGGTATCTCGACCCAGCACAACCCAGAGTTCACCATGCTGGAGTTCTACTGGGCCTACTCGGACTACCTGCAGCTGATGGATTTCACCGAACGCCTGATTTCGGATTTGGCGATGGAGCTCTTGGGCGAGCCGGCGCTGATCTGGAAAGGCGAGCGCATCGAGGTCATGCCGCCCTGGCCTCGTTACACGGTTCGCCAAGCGATCGCCAAGTACGAGCAGATCGATGACAGCCAGCTGGACCACCCCGCGGACATCGCGCGGGAGCTCTCGCAGCGCGAGATTCCCTGGCCGGCGCAGGTGTCCGATCCCAGCCACCCGGTTCTGACCTGCGGCTCCCGTATGGCTTTCGAGCGCGATCATGCGGATGTCAAAGTGCCGGACGGTTGGTACGGTTTTCTGCTCATCAGGCTCTTTGAGGCCACGGTCGAGGACCGTCTCGTACAGCCGACCTTCATCACCGATTACCCGGTCGTTGTCTCGCCCTTTGCCAAGGCCTGTCCCGACGACCCGCGCTTCGTCGAGCGTTTCGAGCTTTTCGTCGGCGGTATGGAGATCGCCAATGCCTTCACTGAGTTGAACGATCCCGAGACCCAGGCCGAGCGCTTTCGGGCTCAGCTGCAGGCGCGCGAGCTCGGTGACGAGGAAGCTCACCGCTACGATGCGGACTACGTACTGGCCCTCGAGCACGGTATGCCGCCGGCGGGTGGCGAAGGGATCGGCGTTGACCGGCTCGCCATGCTGCTGACCGACAGCTCTTCGATTCGCGATGTCATTCTCTTTCCGCTCCTCAAGCCCGAGGCAAGCGAGTTCCTGGAGGCGTTGGCGGAGGAGAGCTCCGAGGGACCCGTGGAGTCCGAGGAATCGGATTGATCTTCCGGAGTCTCGGAGAGGTGACCCGATCGCCGCTGCCGGTGGTTCTGGCTGTCCGTTACCTGAAGAGCGGGCGCAAAGACTCGTTCGTCACGTTTCTCTCCGCTGTGGCTGCAGGCGGGATCGCCGTGGGAGTTGCCGCGTTGATTCTTGCGCTCAGCGCTCTGGCGGGTTTTCAGAGTGCTCTGCGTCGCGAGATTCTGCTGCGCACCCCGGAGATCGAGATCGAGGTTCCGGACCGCGTCGCGGCAGCGGCGCTCCAGGGCCGGCTGCTTGCGATGAGCGAGGTGCGCTCGGCTCAGATCACGGCGAGGGGGGCAGGTTGGATAGCTCATCGCGGCAGCATTCGGCCGGTGGCCATGCTCGGTTATGAAGGCCCGGTGCCGGTGATCTTCCCAGGCGCCGAGGGTCGCCCGAACGGGCTCTACGTGCCGGACTCCTTGGCCGACGCCTGGATTCTGGAGCCGGGGGAGGTCGTCGAGATCGCCTCCAGCAGGCCGACTCTGACCCCCCTCGGTCCTCAGCCTCGGGTCGTGCGGCTCGCGGTGACCGACTCATTCGACAGCGGCGTGACCGAGCAACGGAACAGGATCGCCTTGCCGCTGGCCGCGGCCGAGGCACTCTTGGGGCGTTCTGAATACAGGGTCCTGGTCGAGACCGGCGACCTGAGCTCGGCTCTTTCTCTCGTGGCGCGGTTGCGGGTCGAGAACGAGAGCGCGTTGCGGATGAGTTCCTGGCAGGACTTGAACCAGGCTCTGTTCTTCGCGCTGCGGCTGGAGAAGACGCTGATGTTTCTGGCTGTGCTCTTGATCGTCCTGGTGGCGGCCCTCGCCCTGGTCTCCGATATTCATTTGATCGTCGCCAGCAAGCGCAGGGAGATCGGGATTCTGGGCGCCATGGGCGCTACCCGGCGCACAATCACCCGGTCCTTCGTTCTGCTCGGCGGCGCACTCGGGCTTGCCGGAGTCGCGGTCGGTGGCTCGGTCGGTGCCTTGCTGGCGTGGCTGCTGGGCCGGTATCAGTTGCTCCGGCTTCCGGCGAGCGTCTACTTCCTCGACCACGTGCCCTTTGAAGTCGAGCCCGGCGATGTATTCCTGGTGATGGCCAGCGCCCTGGCGATCGCGGCTCTCGCTGCCGCTCTGGGGTCGCGATCGGCCGCTTCGCTGCGGCCGGTGGAGGTTCTTCACCGTTGACCGTGGCCGTGGTCGCTCGCGATGTCTTCAAGGCCTATCGGGACGGCGAGCGCCGGATCGAGGTTTTGCGCGGAGTCGACATGACCGTCGAGCCCGGCGAATCGGTGGCGGTCGTCGGGCAATCCGGAACCGGGAAATCGACCCTGCTGCATCTACTCGGAGCTCTCGATCGACCCGACAGCGGCTCGATTTCAGTGGGTGGCGCCGATCTGGCCGCCATGAACGCCGAAGAGCTGGCCGCTTTCCGGAATCGGACCATTGGCTTCGTGTTTCAGTTTCAGGAGCTGCTCGCCGACTTCACAGCGCTCGAGAATGTTCTCGTGCCGGGGCGGATCGCGGGTTTGCGCGGTGGAGCCCTGCAGGCGAAGGCCGCGGGCCTGCTCGACGAGGTCGGCTTGGCCGACCGCGCGGGCCATTTCCCGTCACAGCTCTCGGGCGGCGAGCAGCAGAGGGTCGCGCTCTGCCGGGCTCTGCTACTGGAGCCGCCCCTGCTGCTTGCGGACGAGCCGACCGGGAACCTGGATCCGGAGATCGGCGAGCAGGTATTCGAGCTGATGGTGGCGCTTCAGAAGCGCCGCGGGACGACCGCTTTGGTGGTCACTCACAACCGGGAAATAGCAAGGCGCTGTGGTAGAGTTTTGACGTTGCAGAAGGGTGTACTGCGCGAGTAAGCGGTCCGAATCGAATCGTTTGAGAGGCCTTGGAGTGCTCGTCGAATGTTCGAGAAATACAACGAAAAAGCACGCCGAGCCCTATTTTTCGCGCGCTACGAAGCCAGCAAGCTGGGCAGCCGCGTCATCGAGTCCGAGCACATCCTCTTAGGAATCCTTCGAGAGGGCGAAGAATCGGTCGGGGAGCTGTTCCAGCGCTTCCAGGTCAAAGCCGACGATCTCCGGCGGGAGATCGAAGGTGAGCGCGTGTTCGTCGAGCGGATCTCGTCGACCGCGGAGCTCCCGCTGTCGGAAGAGTCCAAGAAGATCCTCGCCTACGCCTCGCACGAGGCCGAGAGCATGCTCCACTCGACCGTCGGCTCGGAACATCTTCTGATAGGCATTCTCCGGGTTGAAAGATGTGTCGCGATGAGGCTGCTCTCGCGCCACGGCTTGGAGTTGGAGAAGGTCCGCAGTGAGGTCGTGGCGATCGCCAAGGAGCGAGAGGCCAGCCTGCAGAAGAAAGAGCTGCCGGTGCTGTCCGAGTTTGGACGCGATTTGACGCTGCTGGCCGCTCAGGGCGTCTTCGATCCGCTCATCGGGCGTGAGGCTGAAGTCGAGCGGATTATCCAGATTCTCTCTCGCCGCACCAAGAACAACCCGATTCTTCTCGGTGAGCCGGGGGTCGGCAAGACGGCGATCGTGGAAGGCCTCGCACAGCGGATCGTTCAGGGGTTGGTCCCGATTTTCTTGGCCCAGAAGAAGTTGTTCGCGATCGATCTGTCACTGATCGTGGCCGGAACCAAATACCGTGGACAGTTCGAGGAGAGGCTCAAGGCCATCCTCAAGGAGCTGCAGGAGAACCAAGAGGTCATTGTCTTCGTCGATGAGATTCACTCGCTTATCGGTGCGGGATCGGCCGAGGGTTCGCTCGACGCAGCCAACATTCTGAAGCCGGCGCTGTCGCGCGGTGAGATCTCGTGCATTGGCGCGACGACGCTGACCGAGTACCGGCGCTACATAGAGAAGGACAGGTCGCTCCTGCGCCGCTTTCAGTCGATTCAGGTAGAGCCGCCGAGCGATGAACAAACCCTGGCTATCTTGGAAGGCATCAAGACCCGCTACGAGGCCTTTCACAAGGTCCGCTACAACGACGCCGCGCTGCGTGCTGCGATCTATCAATCCGGCCGTTACATCAGCGATCGGCAACAGCCCGATAAAGCGATTGACGTCATCGATGAAGCCGGAGCCAAGGTCAAGCTGCGGCGCGTTCGGGACACCCAGAACGTGCGCCGTTTGGAGAGCGAGATCCAGGATGTCGTGGCCGAGATGAAGACCGCGATCTCGGACAAGGAGTTCGAACGAGCGGTCTACCTGCGAGAGCGCGAGATCGAGCTGCGTGAAGATCTCGAGAACGTCAGCGGTCAGGCCGAAGAGGCAGGGCTTTTGGTGGTGACTCCTCAGGACGTCGAGGACGTCATTTCCTCATGGACGGGCATTCCGATTTCGAGCTTGCGCAGCGACGAGGCCGAGCGCCTGATGAACATGGAGGAGTCGCTGCGTCGTTGGGTGGTTGGCCAGGATCACGCGGTGGATTCAATCTGCCGGGCGATTCGGCGCGCCCGCCTGGGCGTGAGCAATCCGCAGCGACCGGCGGGCTCGTTCATCTTGTTGGGCCCGTCGGGCGTCGGCAAGACCGAGACCGCCAGGCGGCTCGCGGAGTTCCTCTTCGGCAGCCAGCAGGCGCTGGTGCGGTTCGACATGAGCGAGTACATGGAGAAGCACGCTGTCTCCAAGATGATCGGATCGCCCCCCGGTTATGTGGGGCACGACGAGGGTGGCCAACTGACCGAGCGTATTCGGCGACAGCCCTATTCGGTGGTGCTTTTCGACGAGATCGAGAAGGCGCATCCCGACGTCGCGAACCTGCTGCTTCAAATACTCGAAGACGGCATGCTCACCGACGCCTACGGCAACAAGGTGGATTTCAAAAACACGCTGGTGATCATGACTTCGAACATCGGTAGCAAGCTGGTGGCCAGTGGGGGCCGTATGGGCTTCGGCGAGGCCAGTGAGGAGCAGAGCTTCGATCGTTTGCGGCAAGAGATACTGGGCGAGTTGCGTCGAACGTTCAGTCCGGAGTTCATCAATCGCCTTGACGAGCTGATCGTGTATCGGCCCCTCGGGAGCAAGGAGCTGCGCGCCATCGTCGACATTCTCCTGGCCGAGATCAATGCCACGCTGGGCGAGCGAGGCCTTTCGGTCACGCTGTCCGAGGAAGCCAAGGTCTGGCTCCTCGACAAGGCCGGCATCGATCCCTCGACGGGCGCTCGTCCGCTGCGGCGAGCAATCCAGAGGCATGTTCAGGATGCCGTATCCGAGATCCTGATCGCGCGTTCGGGCGGCTCCGTCGAGGAGGTCGCAGTGTCCGTTGTCGGAGACGAGCTCGACTTCCAGGAGCGCATGCGCGAGCCCGTCGGAGAAGAGACCTAGCCCGTTTTCCGACCCGTCGCTTCTGGCTCAGGTTTTGCTTGGATGATGTCCATCATGCAGTTGCGTTCTTCGGGGTTTAAGATCGCCAGAGCTTTCGGCCGAGCCAGATCGGCACCTTGGGAGTCACCAACGGCGCGGCTCCTACCGAGACTAATCCTGGGACTCTGCTTTCTGGCGCAGGGGCTGATTCCCGGCCTCACGCTCGCACAGGGCCTGGCCGGAAAGCCGATTCGCGAGATCCGCTACGAGGGGCTGGACAGCCTCGCCCCGGAGACGCTCGATTTCTACCTCGAGATCGCGGCCGGTAAGGTCTACGATCCGACCGCCCTCAACCGCAAGATTCACGATCTGTGGGACAAGAAGCTCGTCGACGACATCGCCACCGAAGCCTCGGCGGTGGACGGCGGCGTCCTGCTGGTGGTGTCGGTAAGGGAGCGGGCCATTCTGCGCTCGGTGGAGTACGTCGGCCTCAAGCGCGTCAGCCGCAGCGATATCGCGGACCGGATCGCTCGGGACAACGTCCGGGTTCGTGAAGGCGATCCGCTCAATCTCGGAGAGCTCAATCGTCTAAAGGCTCTCATCGAGGATCTGTACAAGGAGAAGGGTTACCGGTTGGCCGAAGCCGTCTACGAGCTCGAGACCGTGAGCGGAACCGAGCGGCGAGCGACCTACACGATCGACGAGGGCGACAAGATCCGGATCTCGGAGATCGACTTCGAGGGCAATACCGTTTTCAGCGACCGGCTCCTCAAGCTCTCCATGCGCAAGACCAAGGAGAGCGGACCGATCGCAAGGGTCTTTAAGAAGGACGTCTACAAGCCGGCGACTCTCGAAGAGGACCTCGAGAAAGTCCGCAAGCGCTACAAGAAAGCCGGTTACAAGAACGTCGTCGTCGGGGACCCGAAGGCGGAGGTCAAGGCGACCCGTCCGGACGCGACCGATCCGGACAAGCAGCGCCGCCGGCTCGTGGTGACGGTGCCTCTGGAGGAAGGCAACCGGTGGCGCCTGGGTGAGATTCGAGTCGAAGGCGCCGAGAAGTTCGAGCCCGAGTTGTTGCGGGCGCAGTTCCCGAAGCCGAACGGGGGCTGGCTGAGGTCGACGATCATCGAAGAAGGTGTCGAGACGATCAACAACGTCTATCAGAATTCCGGGCACATCTACGCCCGCGTCGATACCGAAATCGAGGAAGTCACCGAGGATACCGCCGATTTGGTCGTCAAGGTGACGGAAGGCGATCGCTATACGGTTGGGCGGATCGAGTTCGAGGGCAACCGCAAGACCAGAGACAAGGTTCTTCGCCGTTCCATGGGTCTGCAGGAGAGCATGGTGATGAACTCCGGCGCTCTCAAGAACAGCCTGCTGCGGATCCGCCAGCTCGAGTACTTCACCGTCGACGATAACGATCCGGTGCAGATCGACGTCGACAACGAAGACAAGACGGTAGACCTGACGGTGAAAGGCGCCGAAGGCGATCGCACGGAGATGCAGTTCGGAGCCGGCTTCAGTGAGTTGGACGGATTCTTCGGAACGTTTTCTTTCCGGACGAGGAACTTCATGGGCCGGGGGGAGACCCTGGGCGTCAGCGTCCAATCCGGCGGCCGGCAGGACGTCTTGGATCTGTCCTATTTCGTGCCCTGGTTCCTGGATCGCCCACAATCGGTGGGCATCCAGTTGTTTCTTCGAGAGCTGGACTTCGACTTTCTGGTGGGGCAGAGGATCCGGCAGGAGACCAAGGGCGGCACTCTGACCTATGGCCGCAACCTCGGCCTGTTCAGGAACCTGTCACTTTCCTACAGCTTGTTTGACTCGCTCGATCAGCAGCAGATTGACGGCGTCAGCGGACCGATCGACCTCACTACCGATCGGAGAGTCTCCTCTTTGCGGCTTTCGCACAGCTTCGATCGCCGGGACAGCCGCTTCGAGCCGACGCGCGGGCGGAGCTACAACATCGGTCTCGAGTATGCGGGGGACTTCCTCGGCGGAGACACGGATTTCATCAGGCCCAGGGCTGGCTTCAACATCTACCTGCCGGTGACTCGAGAGGGCTTGCACACGGTGGCGGGGTTGAACGTGGAGGCCGGTTACATCGAAGCTCTGGGCGACCGGCCGCTGTTCTCGCTGGACCGTTTCTTCTTGGGCGGTGAGAACTCGATCCGGGGATTCCAGCCGCGGACGCTCTGGGTTCGGGACAAAGACGGCAACACCGTACTCGACGAGTTCGGGCGGCCACTCGGCGGCGAGACTTTTCTTCAGATGAATCTGGAGTATCATTTCGTCCTTGGCGGACCGTTCCGGTTGCTGGCTTTCGCCGACTTCGGCGGGGTCTTCGCCAAGGATCAGTCCTTCGATTATTCGCTGATGCGGCACTCATTGGGAGTGGAGTTGCGAGTTCTGGTGCCGATTTTCGGGGCTCCGCTGCGGTTTATCTACGCCCTCAATCCGGATGAGTACCCGGACGATCGGTTTCGGAAGTTTCAATTCAGTATCGGCACCACGTTCTAGGAGCATACGAAAGACCATGAGGCAATTGAGATTGATTCTGTGCTCGGCGGCTGCCGCCGGGCTTGTCGTGGCATGCGTCACTCCGGCGGCTTTCGCGCAGGAGGCGCTGAAGGTCGCGGTGATCAACGTCGTCCAGCTGTTGGAGGAGTCGGAGCCGGGCAGGCAGGGCATCGACGCCTTGAAGGTCCTGCAGAAGGAGAAGACGGACGAGCGCAACGCGATGCAGACCGAAGCGCAAGATCTACGCGCGAAGATCACCGAGGGTCAGTTCTCGCTCACCGAAGAGAAGCTGGCCGAGTTGCAGAAGGAGTTGGAAGACAGGTTGATCGAGCTGCAGCGGTTCAACGATGACGCCAATCGAGAGTTGCAGAAGCGTCAAGAAGAGATGCTTCAGGACATTCAGGGCAAGGTCATGCCGATCATCAATGCCGTCGGTCAGGAGGGTGGCTACACGATGATCTTCAACAAGTTCGAGAGCGGCTTGGTGTACGCCAACGAAGCCATCGACATCACGGCCGAAGTTATGCAGCGGCTCAATAGCAGCGTGTCGGAAGCCGCTGCCCCTGCCGAGTCGGGGAGCTAGCACCTGACGCAGGCGCCAGACGCCGCCAGCGGCACGAGCGGCGACTCATACGGTATCGACTGGATCAAGTCGGTCCTGCCGCACCGCTACCCGTTTCTGCTCGTCGACAAGGTTCTCGAGCTCGAATCGGGCGAGCGCGCCCGCGCCGTGAAGAACGTCACGGTCAACGAGCCGTTCTTTGTCGGCCATTTTCCGGGCCAGCCGGTGATGCCGGGCGTGCTGGTGATCGAGGCCCTGGCGCAGGCGGCCGGGATTCTGCTGATCCACGACCGATCGGATCGCGCGGAACATCTGATCTATCTCGCCGGGGTCGACGATGCCAAGTTCCGCCGCCCGGTGCGCCCCGGGGACCAGCTCATTCTGGATGTCGAGATCATCAGGGCGCGGCCGTCGTTCGCGAAAGTGCACGGCGTGGCCCGTGTCGACGGGCAGGTCGCGGCGGAGGCCATGCTCACTTCGGCCATGGTGCCAAGCTAGTAAGGAAGCACGAGATGCCCGTAGCCATTCATCCCACAGCGGTCGTCGATCCCGATGCCGAGCTCGGCTCGAGTGTCAGTGTCGGCCCGTACGCAGTGATCGGAGCCGAGGTCGTGGTGGGTGACGATTGTGAGATCGGCTCCGCGGCGCAGCTTCAGGGGCCGTGCATCCTGGGCTCCGGAAACCGTATCTTCCCGCACGCCTGTGTCGGGCTCGATCCGCAGGACCTCAAATACCAGGGCGAGCGGACAACCCTCGAGGTCGGTGACGGCAACACCTTTCGGGAGTTCTGCACCGTCAACCGGGGCACCGGGCTGGGCGGAGGCAGCACTACCATCGGCAACCAGAACCTGCTGATGGCCTATTCCCATGTCGCCCACGATTGTCACATCGCGAATCGCGCCATCTTGACCAACGCGGCGACTCTGGCCGGTCACGTCATCGTCGAAGACTACGCGGCCATCGGAGCCTTCAGCGCGGTCCAGCAGTTCTGCCGCGTCGGGCGACACGCCTATATCGGCGGCTACTCGATCATCACCAAGGACGCCCTGCCCTACATGAAGACGGTGGGAGCGAAGCCCGCTTGCATCGGTGTCAACCGAATAGGTCTACAGCGCCGGGGGTTCGATGAGGCCCGAATCAAGCCGATCGAGGCCGCGGCCCGGGTTCTGCTCAGGTCATCCCTCAACACCAGTCAAGCCCTCGAGCAGTTGAAGAGCGAGTTCGCCGGTAACCCGGACATCGAGCTCTTGATCGAGTACCTGGAGAGCTCCGAGCTGGGCGTCATCAAGGCTTTGCCGGGCCAGCGTTCGGCACGAGGCAGCGGTGGGTGATCCCGGACGGCGACTTCGAATCGGTGTTGTAGGCACCGGAGCACTCGGCAGGCATCACGTTCGAATCCTGTCGGAGCTCGAGACGGCCGAGCTAGTTGGCGCGTTCGACATCGAGCGGTCGAAGGCCGAGGCCGTTTGCGGAGAGTTCGGCGCGGAAGTCTTCGGCGACTTGGACTCGCTGGCGGCGGCGGCCGACGCCGTGGTCGTCGCAGCACCCACGCGGGATCACGCCGAGATTGGCTGCCGACTGCTTGAAGGTGGGCTTCACGTGATGGTGGAGAAGCCCATCACCCGTACCTTGGAAGAGGCGGACGCCTTGATCGCCGCGGCCGGCGACCGGGTCCTGGCGGTGGGACACGTGGAGTTCTACAACCCGGCGGTCCAAGCGCTACTTGGGATCGGGCTGCCGCCCGGCTTTGCGGAGGTTCATCGCATGGGTGAGTTCTCGTCCCGCAGCCTCGACATCGACGTGGTGCGAGATCTCATGATTCACGACCTGCAGATCTTGCAGAGACTGGATCCGTCGCCTCTAAAGAGTCTTGCAGCGGTCGGAGTGAACGTCTTGACCGATCGCGATGACATTGCCAACGCCCGCCTCGAGTTCGAGTCGGGACTGGTCGCCAACCTGACGGCCTCGCGAGTGTCCGATCACAAGATCCGCAAACTGAGAGTCATCGTCCCGGGGATCTACCTGTCGCTCGATTATCAAAAGCAGGAAATCAAGGGTTATCGGCTGCGCAAGGGCGGCGGAGTTCGCGACCTCGAGCGCATGGATGTTGCTATCGAACGGGAGGAGCCGCTCAAATGTGAGCTTCGTGCCTTTGTCTCAGCCTGCCGGGGAGAAGAGGTCCCGCTCGTCACCGGCGAAGACGGCCGGCGTGCGCTGGCTGCGGCGCAGGACGTTTGCGATCAGATCGAGCAGCAGCGGAGCGCGGTCCAAGCATTCGCATAATCGGAGTTCCGGCGAGACTTCTCTGGAGGAATGATGTCTGACGTAAGGATAGGTGTGATCGGGGGCAGCGGCCTCTATGAGATGGAAGGCATGCGAATTCTGGAGGAGCGGGTGATCGAGACCCCGTTCGGCGATCCCTCGGACGCCTACATTGTCGGAGAGCTTCACGGCAAGAAGGTCGCTTTCTTGCCGCGCCACGGGCGTGGGCACCGGCTGCTGCCGTCCGAGCTCAACTACCGGGCCAACATCTTCGGCATGAAGGTCCTCGGGGTGGAGTGGATCGTGTCGGTCTCGGCCGTGGGCAGCCTGAAAGAAGAGTACGTACCGACCCATCTCTTGGTCCCGGACCAGTTCTTCGACAGGACGCGCCACCGGCCCGATACTTTCTACGGCAAAGGTCTGGTGGGGCATGTGAGCTTCGCTCACCCGGTTTGCGGAAAGCTGTCGGAGTGGCTGATTGCCGGATCTCGGGACGCCGGAGCGACGGTGCACGAGGGCGGTGTCTACGTGTGCATGGAGGGTCCGCTGTTTTCGACGCTGGCCGAATCTCTCTACTATCGTCGGAACGATTTCGACGTCATCGGGATGACCGGTCTGCAGGAAGCCAAGCTGGCTCGCGAGGCCGAGATGAGCTACGCGACCATGGCGATGATCACCGACTACGACTGCTGGCATGAAGAAGAAGACGACGTGAACGCGACCGCCGTCATGGAAGTGCTTCAGAAGAACGTCAAGACGGCCAAAGAAGCGGTTCGTCGAACGATCGACAGGATCGATGAGTCTCAGGACAGCCCCTTCAAGGGGATCCTGGCGACTTCGCTGATGACCGATCCCTCTCGGATCCCACCGGAGACGCTCGAGGCTTTGTCGCCTATTGTCGGGCCTTACATCAAGGGCTGAAGGGCTTGGCGTGAAGCGAATACTCATAACCAACGACGACGGCGTCTTCTCCGAGGGAGTCAAGCTCCTCAGGGACGCACTGGCCGAGGTGGCCGACGTCACGGTGGTCGCACCGGATCGCGAGCAGAGCGCGAGCGGCCACTCGCTGACTCTGGACCGACCGCTCCGCATGCAGATGCTCGAGGAAGGGCGGTATTCGGTCGACGGCACACCGACCGACTGTGTCAACCTCGCGCTGCAGTGGTTGATGAAGGACGATCCGCCGGACCTCATCGTGTCGGGCATCAACTTCGGCTTCAATCTGGGCGATGACGTCACCTACTCAGGCACCGTAAGCGCGACATTCGAAGGCACGCTCATGGGCATTCCCTCGGTCGCCTTCAGCCAGGAGGTGAGTGAGGGATTCTCTTTCGAAGGCGCCGCCCGTTTCGCTCGCCGGCTCCTCGGGCTGCTGATCACCAAGAAGCTGCCGCCCGATCTTCTCCTCAATGTCAACGTGCCGGCCGGCGTCATCAAGGGGGTCCGTTTGACCCGCTTGGGACGGCGCGTCTATAAGCAGTCGGTCGTGGAGAAGTTCGATCCGCGAGGCAGAAGGTACTTCTGGATCGCCGGGAAACCGGTCTGGCACGAAGACACCGGCACCGATCATGAGGCCGTCTTGAACGGGTATGTCTCGATCACGCCGCTTCACCTGGACCTCACCGACTATCGCTCTCTCGATTCGTATGACTGGTTGAGCGCCGAGCTGGATGGAGTGGCGAATCTCTCGCAATGACGAGCGATTTCAAATTCCAGCGACGAAGGATGGTCGAGGATCTGATCCGGACGTATGGCATCAGGGATGAGCGGGTGCTCGATGCGATGAGGGCGGTGCCGAGGCATCTGTTCGTGCGCGAGCACCTGCGCAACCAGTCCTACGGCGACCACGCGCTGCCTTCAGAGGCAGCGCAGACGATTTCGCAACCCTATGTGGTCGCGCGCATGACCGAGCTGTTGAATGTCTCGAAGCAGCACTCGGTGCTCGAGATCGGCACCGGTACCGGCTACCAGACGGCAATACTCGCCCATCTGGCGTCGAGGGTTTTCAGCCTCGAGCGCATCGGCAGCCTTGCCCGACAGGCGATCTCCCGCATCCGAGACCTGGGGCTCCAGAACGTCAAGATTCAGATCTTCGACGGCACCGTCGGCTGGAGCGAAGCTGCCCCCTTCGACCGTATTCTGGTGACGGCGGGAGCTCCTTCGGTGCCGGAGCCGCTTCTCGAGCAGCTGACCGTGGGCGGGATTCTCGTGGTCCCGGAGGGCGATCTGGAGCGGCAGAGGCTGGTGAAGTACCGCAAGCTCCGCGGCGGCGGCCACCGCCGTGAAGAGGGTGAGATGGTGGCGTTCGTGCCGTTGGTTGGCCGGTTCGGCTGGCAGGACGTGGGGTAGCGGGCGGCACGATGGAGTGGGTTCGAGAGCTTTTTCATTGGGTCGTGGACCTGGCCGAAACGCCATACGCCACGTGGGCGCTCTTCGGAGTCTCGTTTGCCGAGAGTAGCTTCTTTCCGGTTCCGCCGGACGCCCTCTTGATCGCGCTCTGCGTTGGTCAGCCGGAGCGCTCACTCTGGTTCGCGCTGGTCTGTTCGGTGGCCTCGGTGCTCGGCGGGGCGGCGGGCTATGGAATCGGTTGGGTGGGGGGCCGGCCTCTATTGCAGAGGCTCTTCAATCCGCAGCGCCTCGAGAAGGTTAGCTCGTACTACGATCGGTACAACGCCTGGGCCGTGGGCATCGCCGGACTGACGCCGCTTCCGTACAAGCTCTTCACCGTCTCCGGCGGAGCCCTACAGATCAACTTCAAGGTGTTCGTCCTGGCGTCGATCGTTTCTCGCACCTTGCGTTTCCTCGCCGTCGGCTTGCTCATGAGGTGGCTCGGAGAGTCCGCCCAGCTCTTTATCGAGCGGCATCTCGGCTGGCTTTCGATCGCATTTGTTATTCTTCTGATTGTCGGGTTCTGGCTGGTTGGCAGAAAGGCGCACTCTGCGGCTCGGCACGATGGCTGATTCAATGGCCCAGAGCGGCTGGAAGTTCCGAATTCATGGTCGCGTTCAGGGGGTCGGTTTTCGCTGGTATACCCAGCGGGAGGCCGACAGGCTCGGTGTGCGGGGCTGGGTGCGCAATTGTGCGGACGGCACCGTGGAGGCCTTGGCGATCGGATCGAGCGGCCAGGTAGATGCGTTCGCGGAGGCGGTCCGGAAGGGCCCGGCCATGTCAAGAGTCAGCTCGGTAGAGCGAACCGAGTCGATGGCGGCCGAGACCTCAGATTCATTCGAGATTCAGTTCTGACGGGGGACGACCAGATGGACATGCTCAAGGACTACATTCGAGAAATACCGGACTTTCCCAAGCCGGGCATTCTTTTCTATGACATTTCGACTTTGCTCAAGGACCCCAAAGCCCTGAGAATGACAGTCGACAGCTTCGTGTGGTTCTTTTCGGACCAGCACGTGGACAAGGTCGTCGGGATCGAGTCTCGGGGTTTCATGTTTGCTCCGATCGTGGCCTACAACCTCAACGCAGGCTTCGTGCCGGTGCGAAAACCGGGCAAGCTGCCCGGCGAGACCGTGACGCAATCGTACGATCTGGAGTACGGCTCGGACCAGGTCGAAATGCACGAGGACGGTGTCGAGCCCGGTGAGAGAGTCCTGATCGTGGACGACCTTCTTGCGACCGGCGGCACCGCGGCCGCGACGGCAGAGCTCGTTAAGTCCCAGGGCGGCGAGGTGGCCGGATTCGGCTTTGTCGTCGAGTTGCTGTTCCTGGGGGGGCGCGACAAGCTCAACAACTACCCCTTGGAGGCACTGATTACCTACGAGGACTAGCTGCATTCTTGATTCCGAGGGGGCGGTGCCGCAGAGATGTCGAGTGTTTGTCCGTCGTCGTTTGCTGGGGTAGTATCTTCGGTCTTTGAGCGGCTGTAGCTCAGCTGGATAGAGCGGGAGCTTCCTAAGCTCTAGGTCGGGGGTTCGAGTCCTCCCAGCCGCACCAACTCAGGGAGTCAGGCAGTGAATCGATGAGTCGACTGACACGCAAGGACATGAAGCGGGACGAGGTTCTCGATTGGGTCGGGCGCACCGTTCAGTACGTTCGGGGGCACGGGCGCAGCCTGCTCGCGATCGCTGTGGCGGTGGTTGCCGTAGCGGCGATCGTCGCTGCCGTGACGGCCTACAGCGACCGCCAGGTGGAGCGTGCCAATACCCTGCTGGCGCAGGCTCTGGCAATCCACAGTGCCCCGATCGACGCCGTGAACCCGACCCCGGACGATCCCAAGGATCCGTCATTTCCTGATGAAACCAGCCGTAACCTGAGGGCCAGATCGAGCTTCGAAGCCCTCCACGAGGAGTTCAAGGGGAAGAGCCTGGGGGCGATTGCGGCGGCGTACCTCGGAGACCTGGCTGCCGCCGCCGGGGATGACGAAACAGCCGAGGCTCTGTGGCGTGAGGCCATGGCCGGCGTCGACGACACACTGCTCGCGGGGCGCTTGCAGATGAACCTGATCAACCTGGGCAAAAGCCAGGGTCGTGGTGAAGCGGTGGTCGAGGAGCTCCGAGGCTTGTTGAGCTCGGGGAGCTCGGCGCTGCCGCCGGACGCGGTTCTGTACGAGCTCGCCCGTGCCCTCGAAGGGCTGGGGCGAGCGGATGAAGCCGTCGGTGCCTACGAGCGGCTGGTTGACGAGTACGAGAGCTCGGTCTATGCCCCGGACGCGAGACGTAAGCTGGCCGAGTCCGCTGCACCTTCATCCGTGACTCCCTGAGCGCCGGAGTCCGCGACGCTTCGCCTGCCTCGGCTTGCACGACATGATCAGCCCCTACGCCATTCTGGCCCGTAAGCGTAACGGCGATCGGCTCGAAGAGAGCGAGATACGGCGGATCGTAGAAGGCGCCGCCAGCGGAGCCTGGAGCGACGCCCAGCTCGGCGCTTTTCTGATGGCCGCCGCGATTCGCGGGCTCGACGGAGAAGAAACTCGGGCTCTGACGATCGCGATGTTGGAGTCGGGCGAGCAATGGGATCTCGGTTCTCGTTTTCCGACGCTTGCCGATAAGCATTCCACGGGTGGTGTCGGCGACAAGGTATCGTTGGTTCTGTCGCCGATCCTGGCGGCGTGCGGGCAGCCCGTCGTTATGCTGACCGGCCGCGGCCTCGGCCACACCGGGGGTACCGCCGACAAACTCGAGACCATTCCCGGGCTCGATCTGGACTTCGATCGAGCTCGCTGTATTGAGCTGCTCGAAACCTGCGGCATGGCCATCGGAATGGCCACCGGCGAGGTGGCTCCGGCCGATCGCAAGCTCTACGCGCTGCGGGACGTGACCGCTACCGTCGACTCGATTCCTCTGATCACCGGGAGCATCCTGTCGAAGAAGCTCGCAACGGGCGCTGCTGCAATGGTTCTGGATGTAAAGACCGGCAGCGGCGCCTTCATTCCCGATCTCGAGGAAGCCGGGCTTCTGGCCCGGAATCTGGTCGACACGGCTGAGGCTTGCGGTATGAGAACGTCGGCGATTCTGACCGACATGAGTCAGCCCCTGGGCGAGTGGGTCGGGCACCGTTCCGAAGTGCTCGAAACCATGCGCTGCTTGGAGGGGCAGGGCCCCGCCGACCTCATGGAAGTCACCTATGCGCTGGCCTTGGAAGTGTCGAGGCTGAGCGGGGTGTCGTTGCGGCGAGAGGATCTCGAGGCGGCGGTTTCGTCGGGCCGGGCCCGAAGCCAGTTTCTGGCCTGGGCCGAGGCCCAGGGAGGCGATCCGAGTTGGCTGGAGGCGGACATCGAGCTGGCTCCCACGGTGGTCGGGGTAGCGGCATCGCGATCCGGTTACCTCGCGGAGGTGAACACGCAGGGCCTGGGATTGGCGCTGGCACAGGCCGGAGGCGGGCGTCTGCGCGACGGTGACCGGATCGATGGCGGCGTGTCGATGCGTTTCCGTTCGGGGCTCGGCCAAGCAGTGGAAGGCGGGCAGGAGTTGGCGACGCTCTTCTTGCGCGAGCCACAGCCTGAGATCGTGGCGAACATCGAAGGCTGCTTCCGGATCGTCGACGAGCCGGTCGAGCCGCCCCCCCTGATCGGCGACCACATCGCCGCCGGTTAGGCTAGGTCCACTCCGCACTCCGCTGCTAGACTGCGCCGGTGAACACCAGCGTTGCGGACCGTTCCGCCCCGCGCGCCCGGACGGTCCTCTCGCGGGTTTTCGGGCCCATGTTCTGGCTCGTCGTTCAGTTTGTGCTCCTGGCTCGGCGCTTCGTGACCACCGGACAGCTCGAGCCGCAGCGAGTTCCGGACACCCTGAGCTACGAGGTCATGGCAGGAGTCACCTCGCTTCGGGATGCCCTTTCAGGCGTTCGCACCTACGGCTATCCCCTGTTCTTGAAGCTCTGCGGGCCGCTTTCCGAGGACTATGCTCTGATCCCTATCATCCAAATGGCTCTGTTTTTCCTTGCGGTAACGCTCTTCTATGCCGCAGTTCGTGAGTTCTCAGGGTCGTCCTGGATGGCGCTTGCCATCGCTTCGCCACTCCTTTATACGTGCGGTCTCGTATACATCAAGCGGATCGGGACCGATGCTCCGGCAATCGCATTAGCGCTCACCGCCGTCTCACTTTTGTTACTTGTCGCCAAGAGACCGGGCAGCGCGCTGCGTTGGATCGGGCTCGGGCTCGCTGTTTTTCTCGCTTGCCAGGTTCGACCATCGAGCTTGTTTCTGCTGCTTCTGATACCGCTTGCCGGGGTGGTCGTCGGCGCCTGCGCACGCGGTCCCGCGCTCCGGGTCTTGCCATTTGCCTCGGCACTGGCGGCCGTCACCACTGGCCCGTTTCTGCTCTTTTGTCTGCTCCGTCTCTTCGTGGTCGGGGAATTCGGCCTGGTCAGCTTCACAGGCTACAACGCCATCGGAATCGCGGCCTCGATGCTCGACGCTGAAGTGCTGAGAGAGCTGCCCGAAGAGAATCATCTCCTCGCCTGGGCCATCTTGAGAGAACGGAAGCGGCGCAACATGAGGCCCTTCACTTTCCACAGCGCGCCACGGCCATTTTTCGAACTCTACTCGAGGAACATCTTCTACATCGCCGAGCCACTCGGAACCGCGATGGCGAGCGGAGTCCGGGATCCGGATGAGCTTCTGCAGGTCCCTTTGCTCAAACAGCGAGAGAATCCCAAGACTCTGCCACCTCTTTACGGCGAGCGGGTGCTGACCATGAACAGGATGTTCTCGTCGCTATCGAGCCAGGTCTTCCGAGCCAGACCCGGGCTCTACTTGAAGTGGGTCCGCGACTCCTTTACCGGTGGGCTGGCGCGCATCGTCGCCTGCCCGAGCCACGTCCTTCTCACCGGCCTGCTGCTATTGGCCTACCCTCTTGCTCTGCTCCGGCAGCGGGAGGCGACTCCGGCGGCTTCGTCGCCGGCGATCCTCAGCATGACGACGATCGCGGTGGGAGGTGTCGCCGTGGCCTTTGTGGTCTTCCAGCTGCTTCTGACCGCGGTGGTCAACCGGCCCGACGACCGACTGGTCGGTCCCGCGTTTCTGCTCGTGCCATCCTTTCTGGGCGCCCTGCTTTTCGACCTCGGACGCCTCATCGGAACTTCGGGTTCCGCGAGTACGCCCGGCCGCGGTCGGAGCGCGCGCTAGCGCAGGGACTCTCCGAAGCTCGGAAGTCGCCCGCTTCCCGGGTCTCGTCTCGCTAGTCGGTGATGAAGCCCCGGGCGGTTCGTCCGACGACTACAGCGAGGACTTGCCGAAGTTGCGCGACAGGGTATCGAGGTCGATCTCGTCGATGAATCCGTCGCGATTGAAGTCCCAGGTCAGCAAATAACCGGGGTCGGTGGAGTCGAGCCCGAAGTGGAGGGCGAAACTCACTAAATCGGCGCCGTCGACCGAGCAGTCGAAGTTCACGTCGCCGGGTAGGACGGTTCGGCCGTCGATGTCGTAGATCGCGACCGTGCGATCGAGCGCATTGGGCGGTTGCGCCAGATCCCTGGCGAGCACCCGAAGAACCGCTCGGCATCCGAGAGCCTTCTTGCCCTGATGGACCAGCTCCACCTTCCTTTTGTCGCCATTGCCGTCGGTTCCATCGGCGACGACATTGCCGTTGATCAGGAGCCTGGTCGCCTCCAGGTCGAGCCCGTCTCCATTCTTGAAGTCGTAGACCGGAATCCTGATCCTGATGTTGGCAGGCACCTTGTTGGGCAGCGATCCGGGCTCGAAGTTGCCGACCACGGGCGGCTGCGAGTCGATCTCGTTCAAGAGGTCCGCGAAGGCGTCCGCGAGCTTGTCGTATCCGACACCGTTCAGGTGCCCGACACGGTCTGCCTCGTCGTTGTCGTAGTAGTCCGCGAAGACCTCGGGCACGGTTTCAGGATCGAAGAGGTCGTAGGCGTCGGCGAAGCGGAGGTTTCGGCCGATGGCCAACTCGCGAAGCTCGCCGGCAAAGGATGCCGTGACACGGTTGTTCCGGTCTCGCTTGGCCCGCGGCGACCTTGGAATCACCGATGACAGTACGGGCTCGATCCCGGCCTCGCGGGTTTTCGAGATCATCGCGTCGATGTTGGCGAGCGTGCTCTCGACCGATAACCCTCCCTCGACCATGTGAGTGACGTCGTTGGTACCTTCCATGAGGAGGAGCACGTCGCCGCCCTCGCCGAGGGCCGGTCCGATCCGCGAGAGGCCCATGGCGGTCTCCTCGGCGGGCTCACCGAGGTTGACCACTGTGGAGCCCTCGCCGAGCTTCTGCTCGAGCCTCTTGGGGTATCCCAGGGCCTCCTCGTCACCGATTCCGGAGGTTAGCGAATCGCCAAAAGCGAGCACCTTGATCTCGATGGCGGCGGCCCGGCTCACCGCTCCGGCGGCCGCAAGGGCTGCTATCGCCAGAATGGGCAGCGGCGAGAGTCTCTTCATCAGCGCCGAACGCCCCATCGTACGGTCGCCGAGCGGCCTGGCCGAAGCCACCTGAGAATCGGTCCGCTGGAGCCGATGCCGGCGACGACCGGCCTTTGACTTCGGGTGTCATGGATCCGGCCCCGGCGCGGGATCGGCGATCCGCCGTTTAACTCGGTCACCGACCAGCCTCTTGGCCGGGCGGTCCGGTACAGCGCCATGAGCGTGTCGTCCGAGCGCACCAGGGTCGGAAAGGCCGATCCGGCAGGGCCCAGGACCCGCTCGCTTTGCCATTCGCCGGATCGGAATCGCCGCGCCAGAAGACGGTACTCGCCCCCGTCCATCCGACTCCAGACCAGGGCCGCGCCACGGCCGGCAGCGGCGAGCGCAGGAGTGATGTCGGGAGTGCTGTTGTCGGCTCCGACGCGAGCCGGTGAGGACCAGGTCGATCCCTCGCGCAGGCTCCAGAAGATTTCGTCGTCTGAGCCGTCGAAGCGGCTCCAGGCCAGCAGCACGTCGCCGTTGCGCAGGGTGGTTCCGCTGAGGCCGGTCTGACTACCGGGACCCGGTCGCGAGACTGTCCGTGCCGGTCCCCAACCGATACCGGTCCATTCGGCGAACCGGACCGCCATCGTGCGCTGACTCTCGCCTTCCAGCCAGGCCGCTCCAGTCAGCCGCCGGTCGTGAACTAGAAGCACCGGACGTAGCTGCAGCGCGTCGCGTTGCTCGAGCGCGGGGAGCCGCGCGCCGGTTTCGGTTGCCGAGGACATCAGAAAGACCGAGCTGCCGGTCTCGCTCGTGCGCACGCCGCCGAGGACCCAGCCCGATACGGTTTCGGCGACGGTGGTCGAGGTCTCCTCCCGGTGAAGGGCCACCCGGCGACGGCCCCGATCGCTCTGGATCCGGGCCCAGCCCGGGCGCGACAGCAGCACCAGGTGGCTGGTGCTGTCGGTGGGCTGGATTGCGGTCACCGGCTTCCGCGCCTTGTGGCTTCGCGCCGCGGCAGGCAGCGCAACGAGCAGCAGGCAAATGACCGGAATCGCGCAAAGCTCGGTAGTCAAGCGGCGCATGGCTGGCCGGCACATGCTACGGCGGCTCAATAGGGACTGTCAACGCGGTGTCCTTTCCTCCAGGGGCAGAACCAGCCCTCACGGGCCAGTGCCAGTCCTCCCGAGCAGAACCAGTCGGGAGGGGACACGAAGGAAGAGTGGCCTCGATATCCGGGTATTATCTGGCGATGCGAGCAACGATCATCGCGGTCGGCAGCGAGCTCCTCGGTGCGGATCGAAGCGACACCAACTCGCTGTTTCTCGCCGATCAACTGGCCCGTTACGGCATCGAGGTCGCGCGCAAGGTAATTGTGGGCGATCGGCTGGAGGATATCCAGGTAGAGCTCGATCGATCGCGCGATGAGGCCGCGTTGGTCCTCGTGACCGGAGGGCTGGGACCCACCCGGGATGATCTGACCCGGGAAGCGGTGGCCAGGTCTTTGGGCCGTCGTCTAGTGCGAGATCCGGAGATCATTGAAGATATTCAAAGGAAGTTCGCCAGCTTTGGCCGCGAGATGGCGCCGGTCAACGAACGCCAGGCGGACGTGATCGACGGTGCCCAGGTCCTCGAGAACCGGAGGGGAACGGCGCCGGGCTTGCGAATCGAGGACGCCCACGCGACTCTGTTTCTTTTCCCGGGAGTGCCCACCGAGCTCCACGGCTTGGTGGAGCGGACTCTGGTGCCGTGGCTCGAGAGTCATGCTCCGGGCGGTGGTTTCGAGCGTCGAGTCTTCAAGGTCGCCTGCATCCCGGAGTCGGACCTCGAAGAGCGGCTCGAGTCGCTCTACGCCCGCTTCGGCAACGAAGGAGTCTCGCTGCTGCCTTCGCCTGGAGAGGTAATGGTGGGTCTGACCCGAGGAGGATCGCCCGATGAGCGAGCCGTGTGGTTCGAACCGAGAGAGCGGCTGCTGGAGCAGCTCCTCGGGGACCACGTCTTTGGGCGCGCCGAAGAGGCCCTGCTCGAGGCCGAGGTCGGACGCCTTCTCGACAAAGGTGGCAAGACCGTGGCCACGGCGGAGTCCTGTACGGGCGGCGGAGTCGCCGAGAGGCTGACCGCCGTTCCCGGCAGCAGTGCGTACTTTCTGGGCGCCGCGGTGACCTACTCGAACGAGCTCAAGGCCAGCCTGCTCGGAGTGCCGCGACGGGTCATCGACGACCATGGGGCGGTGAGCTCGCAGGTCGCGCAGGCCATGGCTCTTGGCGTTCGCGCGAGGCTGGGTTCAGACTTCGGCCTTGCCGTTACTGGGATTGCCGGCCCTGGAGGTGGCTCCGAAGAAAAGCCGGTGGGGACGGTGCACGTGGCGCTTGCCGGCGACGACGAACCGAAAACGGTTGAACGTCGCTTTCAATTCCCGGGCAATCGCGCCCGGGTGCGGCGGTTGACGACGCAGTGGGCTCTGGATCTGCTTCGCAGGCGACTGCTGGGCGCCGAGGCCTCTGCGCAGGGGCAGCCGGTGGATGGCGACGCGCGGGACGTCGGGTGAAGGCATTCATCGCCCTCGAGGTCCCCGAGAGGGTGACCGTCGGCCTCGCCGAGGCGCTGGCGAATCTGCGCGCCAGACTCCCCCCCGCGAGGTGGGTCCCGGCGCCGAACCGGCACCTCACACTGGTGTTTTTGGGTACCGTTACGGAGGGAGATCTGACGCGCCTGGATGATTCGCTCGGCCCGGTATTTGCGGCTGAGGTCCCGTTCGAGCTCGAGCTCGGGCACTGCGGGACTTTTCCGGCCGGCCGGCCGGGCCGAGTGGTCTGGGTGGGGTTCCGGCCGTCCAAGGCGCTCGGCCGGCTTCAAGAAGCGGTCGCCGAGGCTTGTCGGTCGCTCGACTTCGACATCGAGCGACGACCTTTCTCCCCCCATCTGACCCTGGCCCGATGTCGCAAGCCCTGGTCGAGGCGAGCCTGCGAAGTCTGGAGCAGCGGCCCATCCGGCGGTACCGCAAGGAGCCTTCGGGAGAATGCCTTCACGGTGGACCGCGGCTGCCTTTTCGAGAGCGTGCCGAGAGAGCGGGGGGTGCACTACAGCGTGGTTCGGTCGTATCCTCTGGGGATGCGGACCCCTGAAACGGCTTCCGCGACTCGAGACAGCGAATGAATCCGACCTTGCTTCTGCTTGCGGTTTTCCTGCTGGGCTCCATCCCGTTCAGCTACCTGGCGGTTCGGGTGAGAACCGGCAGTGATCTGCGTCAGGTGGGCAGCCGCAACCCCGGGGCCACGAACGCTCTTCGGACTGCCGGGCCGGTCGTTGCTCTCTTCGGCCTGATGCTCGATATCGGTAAGGGCTTCGTTCCGATCTGGCTCGGGCGGAGCGCCGGTCTGTCCGACGGGATTCTGGCGGCGGCCGCCGTCGCCTGCGTGCTGGGGCATGTCTTTTCGCCGTTTCTCGGGTTTCGTGGCGGCAAGGGTGTTGCCACGGGTTTTGGCGCGCTCAGCGCCCTCAACCCGATCGCTTCGTTGATTGCGGTGGCGATCTTCGCCGCGGCCGTCGCCGTGTGGCGTATCGTCTCGCTGGGATCGATTCTGGCGGTGGCCGCTCTTCCGCTGCTCTGGGTCTTGCCGGAGCAGTGGGGCTATCCGTTGGCCGCGGGACGAATGGGATGGCTGGCCGCGGCGGTCGTCTGCGGGCTGGTGCTCGTGCGCCACACCACCAACTTCCGGAGACTGAGGGCCGGCACCGAATCGCGCCTGGGAGGAAGACCGGTATGACCTGGAAACTGGGGGTGCTCGGAGCGGGATCTTGGGGTACCGCGCTGGCGGTGCATTTCGCCGATGCCGGGCACGAGGTCCTGCTCTGGGCACGGGATGAGGCCTTTGCAGGTGAGTTGGCGAGAAGACGTCAGAACGACAGGTATCTGCCCGGCGTCGAGTTCCCGGAGAATCTCCGTGTCGGGCACGACTTGAGAGAGGTCCACGACAGCGCCCTCGTGCTGGTCGTCGTGCCTTCCCATGGGTTCAGGGAATCCGTTCGGGCCTTTCTTGCGGCGGCGCCGTTCCCAGGAGGGACTGGGACTGAGGGAGCCCGACCGGCGACCCTGATCTCCGCTACCAAAGGCGTCGAGACCGATTCCACCGCGCGCATGAGCGAAGTCTGTGCCGAAGAGGCTTCCGCGGCCGAGTGCGAGGTCCGGTTCGCGGTTCTCTCGGGCCCGACCTTTGCCGCCGAGCTCGCCCGCAATGCGCCCACCGCCGCCGTTGTGGCATCGGAGGTTCCCGAGCTTGCGAAGCGCCTGCGCGAGATGCTGGCGACTCCGAGCTTCAGGCTCTACTCCACGACCGACGTTGTCGGCGTCGAGCTCGGCGGCGCGGCCAAGAACGTGATCGCGGTCGCGGCGGGAGTGGTCACCGGCCTCGACCTCGGGCACAACACCGTGGCGGCCTTGATCACTCGCGGACTTCACGAAATGACCCGACTCGGCGTCGCCTGCGGTGGCGAGGCTCAGACCTTCTCCGGTCTGGCGGGACTGGGCGACCTGGTCTTGACGTGTACGGGAGGACTCTCCCGCAACCGCCGCACCGGTATGGCCCTTGCCGCCGGCAAGAGCCTGGCCGAGATCCAGGCGGAGACCTCGATGGTGGCCGAGGGCATTCGCAACTCGCGCTCGCTGACCCGCCTGGCCGAGCGCCATGGGATCGAGATTCCCATCACCAGTCAGATGATGCGTGTACTCTACGAGGACAAGGATCCGCGCGAAGCGCTGGAGGAGCTGATGAGTCGCGAAAGAAAATCGGAGCACGAGCTTTGACGGACGCCGCCCGCAAACCGTCCAACGTCGTCAACCTGCGCGGCAAGGAAACCGATCTGTCCGTTCGTCACGAGACCGTTGTGGTGCTCGATTTCGGGAGCCAGTACACGCAGCTCATCGCCAGGCGCCTGCGCGAGAATCGTGTGTACTGCGAAGTGCATCCCTGCGGCATGGCGGCGGGCGATATCGCCGAGCTCGCGCCGATTGGCATCATTCTGTCGGGGGGGCCGCAATCGGTCTATGACGACGACGCTCCCCAGCTGGACTCCGGTGTCTTCAACCTGGGCGTTCCGGTTCTGGGCATCTGCTACGGCTTTCAGCTAGTCGCTCAGCAGCTCGGAGGCAAGGTCGAGGCCTCCGGCAAGCGGGAGTACGGTCGCGCCGAGGTCGCGATCTCCGGTGGCAGCGAGCTCTTCAGCAGCCTGGCTTCCAGCGAAACCGTATGGATGAGCCACGGCGACCGGGTGACCGGAGTACCGAAGGGATTTCAGCGTATCGCTTCGAGCGAAAGCGCTCCTGTCGTGGGCCTGGAGAACCCCGAGCGCGGCATCTACGGGATCCAGTTTCACCCCGAGGTGTCGCACACGGTCTCGGGCGACGAGATTCTGCGCAACTTCCTGTACCGAATTTGCTGTGCGAGCGGAGACTGGGCCATGGCCTCGTATCTGGAGGAGGCCATCGCGACGATTCGAAGGCAGGCTCCGGAGGGCCGCGTTCTCTGCGGCATCTCGGGCGGCGTCGATTCGTCCGTGGTCGCGGTTTTGCTTCAGCGTGCGGTCGGAGATCGACTCAGCGCGGTCTTCGTGGACACCGGTCTGCTGCGCAAAGACGAGCGCCGGCACATGGAAAACAGCCTCGGTACGGGTCTGGGGCTCCCGGTTACCGTCGTCGATGCCAAGGAGCGGTTTCTAGAGGCGCTGGCGGGCGTGAGTGAACCCGAAGAGAAGCGTCGAACGATCGGCCGTGTCTTTATTGAAGTGTTCGAAAGGGAGGCGGAGAAGCTCGACGGAGCCAGATACCTGGCCCAGGGAACGCTCTACCCGGATGTCATCGAGTCGGTGTCGGTCAAGGGGCCCTCGGCGGTCATCAAGACCCACCACAATGTCGGCGGATTGCCCGAGAAACTCGGTTTCGAGCTCATCGAGCCGTTGCGTATGCTGTTCAAGGACGAGGTCAGACAGTTGGGGAGGGAGCTGGGACTCGCCGAGGAGTTCATCGGCCGCCACCCGTTCCCAGGACCCGGGCTGGGAGTGCGAATCCTGGGCCGGATCACGCCCGAGCGGGTCAACACCCTGCAGGAGGCCGACGCCATCTTCATCCAGGAGCTACGTGGACGTGACCTCTACAACAAGGTGAGCCAGGCGTTCGCGGTCCTGCTGCCGGTTCACACGGTGGGAGTGATGGGTGACAGCCGAACCTATGAGAATGTCGTAGCGCTTCGAGCGGTCGAGACCCAGGACTTCATGACCGCGGACTGGAGCCCCTTGCCGCACGATTTCCTGGGCTCGGTCGCCAGTCGAATCGTGAACGAAGTTCCCGGTGTGAACCGCGTCGTCTATGACGTGACCAGTAAACCGCCGGCCACGATCGAGTGGGAATAAACGGAACCGCCGGCGGGCGGCTTGGCTAGTCGGGCGCCGGGCCGCGGCTCGACTCCTTCATCGCGATCGGCGAAAGCCGTTCCGGCTTCTTCTTGAGGATCCCGGCAAGCCGCTGAGCGAGGTAGGTTTGCAGGCCCTCCGCCGTTCCGCTCCGGGTGCCGGCCCACTGAATCCAGCCCCCCGCCATCATGCCGTGGCCGCCGCCCTTGCCGCGACGGCCCAGGAGGCGACGCATGAGCCTTCCGGCATCGGCTCTCGAATTGGTCGTCCGCAGAGACACATACAGGCGATCGCCGTGTACGCCGGTGCAGAACGACCAGGTCATGCCCTTCATTCGGAGCAGAAGGTCGGCGATCTCAGGGACTGCATCCGGATTGTCCACCTCGCCGAGGTTGCTGACGACCAGCGTGCCAACGGATTGTAGGCTCTCGAGCGCCTCGTGGAGTGTCTGGTAGTAGGACAGATCGAGCCTGGGGGCCTGGATCCTCGCCAGGGCCCTGAGATCCGCCTGCTGCAAGAGCTCGTCGAACAGCATACGGTCCGGGGCCGAGAACTCGCGCCCGAAGTCCTGCGTTTCCGAGCGCACAGCGTAGAGGAACGCGGTCGCCTCCCTTTTGGTCAGCTCCCAGCCGCTGGCGGCGATGTACTCGGCGATCATCGTTGCGGTCGCTCCGTAGGCGGTGCGAATGTCGGCGAACGGAACCTTCCGCGTTGCGCTGCGGATTGGATGGTGGTCAAAAACCAGGTCTGGCGTGATGCCATCGAGTTGGTTGTTGCCGGTACCCGGCTGCGTGTCGACCAGTGCGTAGTACCTGTAGTTGCGCACATCCAGCCGTCGGATGTGGCTGAGCCGCACGCCGAGCTCCTTGACCATTTCCTGGTTCTCGGCGCGACCGATGATCCCGCCGTAGGCGACGCGAACCTGGCGCCGGAAGGAGCGTCGCAGGATCTTGGCCAGACCGGCCGCGGAGGCGATCGAATCCGGATCCGGGTTGTCGTGCGTGAGGACGAGCCAGCGGCCGGTCTGGGACCTTCTCCGCACCATCTTGGCGAAGAGCTCGTACCTCTCGCGAGTGAGATCGCTGAGCATGTCTAGGCGCCAGATTCTAGCAGCCGGGTTCTGGGAAGACCTTCCCCGGATTGAGAATACCTCTCGGATCCAACGCTTGCTTGATCGCCGCCATTGCAGAAAGCGCTGCGGGCGTCGCTACCTTCGCTAGGTGCCTGCGTTGAGTCCAGCCGATGCCATGCTCTCCTGAGACCGTCCCGCCCAACGATGCAGCGAGCTCGAACAACTCCTCCTCGGCTCGGTCGCGCCGCCGGCGCCAGAGATCGTCCTGGAGGTTCCCCTGCAGCAGATTGACGTGCAGGTTGCCGTCGCCGGCGTGGCCGTAGCAGATCGCGGTCAGCTCGCAGCGCTCGGCGATCCGATGTGCGGAGGCGACGTAGCCGGCCAGACTCCCACGAGGCACCACGGCGTCGGCTTCCTTATAGGAAGATCGGCTCTTGACGGCTTCGCCGATGCGCTCGCGGATGCGCCAGAGTCGGCGTTGCTCGGAGGCGTCGGTCGCGACGAGCGCCTCGGCGCTCAGCTGACCGGCAAACAGAGCGTCGATCTCTGCGGCGGCGGGTAAGAGCGTGTCCGCGGAGTCGCCGTGGAGCTCGAGAAACAGCGCTGCGCCACTCTGAGCCAGCGCCTTCGGGACCGGCTCGAACGGAGCGACCGCCGCCAGCGCCGCCTGCTCCACGAACTCGCATGCCGCCGGGTCGTGACCGGCGAGAAAGATCTCGGCAACGGCGTGAGCGGCGGCGGCGAGCTCGCCGAAGGGCAGGATGAGCGTGAGCCGGGACCGCGGCTGAGCGATCAAGCGCAGGACGGCGGCAGTGATCACGGCGAGAGTCCCTTCCGAGCCGACCAGGAGTTGTGTCAGGTTGTAACCGGCGACGTCTTTGCGGGCGTCGCTGCCGGTTCGCAGGACGGTACCGTCGGCGAGCACCGCCTCGAGCCCGAGCACCCACTTCCGGGTCGATCCATACTTGCAGGACCGGGGTCCGGCCGAATCCTCGGCTAGATTGCCTCCCAGAAGGCACGAGTCGTGGCTCGCCGGGTCCGGCGGGTAGTACAGGCCACTGTCTTGGGCATGCCGCTGCAGATCGCCGGTCACTACCCCGGCTTCGGCCTCAATCAGCAGGTTATCCGGTTCGAAGCGGCGAATCCGATTCAATCGCTCCAGCGACAGCACCCAGCCCCCCTCGACCGGCAGGGCGCCGCCGGAGAGACCGGTACCCGCCCCGCGTGGCACGATGGGGACGCGATGCTCGTGGGCTGTTTCAAGGGTGGCGCAGACTTGCTCGACGGTGTCGGGGAGCACCGCGAGGTCGGGCGGGAACACGAAGCTCTCGGTCTCGTCGCGGCCGTATTTGTCGAGAGCGTCCTCGTCCTGCCGAATCGCCTCGGCCGGGAGCTTCCGGCGCAACGCCGCCAGCGCCTCACCGACTCTGGACTCGCTCGGGCTCACCCGAGGATTGTAGCGGTGAACTCTTCGCCTCGGTGGCCGCCGCTCGGGCTCGAGCTGGAATCACCGGGCGGGTAATCCTCGGGGAATAGCCCTCCGTATCTAACCGTTGTCAGGGGGGAGATCACATGAATGCAAGTAGACGCAACGTTCTCATCGCACTTTTGCTGCTCGGCATTGTGAGCCCGGCCTGCTCTGGAGCCGCTGAGACCGCGTCGGAGGCCGTTGATACGATGCTGGGCCCACTGCCGACGGACGCGCCCTGGGCGCGTGTTCTGGAGAATCATCACGAGTCGGGAGGACTGGACTACGCGGCTCTCAAGGCGGCGCCGGACGACTTGGAGTCCTATCTCGCCAGTCTTGCGGATGCGCGGCCGGTCGAGGCCGAGCGCGAGGAGCGGATCGCCTTCTGGAGCAACGCCTACAACGCCGTCACGGCGAGGTACGTGCTCGAGCTGTATCCAGAGATCGAATCGGTCAAGGATGTCGACGGTTTCTTCGACACCCGGACCTTTCCGGTGGCCGGAGAGCAGCTGACACTCGACGAGATCGAGGGGCGGGCGCGCGCCGAAGGCGACCCGCGAGTCCATTTCGCCGTGGTCTGCGCCTCGACCAGCTGTCCGGACCTGCGGTTCGAGCCCTACCGGGCCGTTGAATTGGATCGACAGCTGGAAGAACAGACCCGAGGTTTCCTGGCGGATCGCGCCAAAGGACTGCGCCTCGCCGGTGGAGAGCTGTGGCTGTCCTCGATCTTCAAGTGGTACGCGGGCGACTTCACCGGGGGTAGCACGGTGGTTGCGTTCTTCGCGCGCAGCGAGATCGTGGACTGGGTCCTGGCGCATTTGCCCGACGACCTGGCCGAGCAGATCCGCACCGTCGATCCGTCGGTCAAGTACCTCGACTATGACTGGTCGTTGAACGACCGGTAGCGGGATCTGAGCTCGATCGGCGCTGCTCTGCCCGGCTGTCATCGGTCCCTACCGCTAGCTCCATTATGAGGTCGACCTGCGGGTCGGAGCCGAGCAGAAACGTGTGCGTGCCGACGACCTCGAAGCCCCAGCGCTCGTAGAACGAGATGGCCCGCGGATTGTGCTCCCAGACTCCCAGCCATACGGTCTGGTTGCCTCTCCTGGCCGCCACCGCGAGGCACTCCTTCATCAAAGCCGCGCCAACGCCGCGTCCGAGAACCTCGCGGTCTACGTAGAGTCGCTCCAGCTCGACGGAGAGCAAGCCCCTCACCGAGGGCTTCGGCTCACCCGATCTGACCTTGGCGTAGCCGATCGGCTTGTCGGCAGGCTCGCCAAAGGCCAGCAGAAAGATGTTCGCCGGGTCGTCGAGTTCCGTTCGGATCTGTGCCGGCGAGAACGAGCGCGCCAGATAGCTCTCCATGTCTTCGGGGGTGTTCTGTGACTGGAAGGTATCCCGGAACGTGCTCTTCGCCAGGCTCGAGAGCGCGACCAGGTCCCCAGCGAGGGCGGGGCGAACATGGAGGCCGCCTCCCGTTCGTGGTCGTCCAGGGTCTCTGCTCACTGTTGGGGTTAGTTCAGCCGATCGATCGGGATGGGAGCTTGTTCTCAGCGAGGAGCTCACTCACGGAGTTTCGAATATCGTCTAGGCACATCTCCATACGGTCGCGGTGGGTTCTAAAACTCAGCACACAGATCCGAATGACGAAGCGGCCGTCGAGCAGGGTCCCGGTTAGAAAAACCCGCTTGCGATCGTTGATCCGCCGGATGAGCTCGCGATTGAGCCGATCGAGATCCTCCTCTTCGAGGTTCGAAGGAGCCAGCCTGAAGGCGACCACCGACAGCTGTGGCGCCGCCACGATCTCGATGCCCTCGATGGTCTGAAGCTCGCCATAGGCCCACTGCGTCAGGTCGAGCTTCTCGTCCAGTGCTTTCCGGAAGCTCTCCAGGCCGTGAATCTTGAGCGGCAGCCATATCCGCAAGCCCCGGTAGTCACGAGACAGTTCGGGCGAGATCTCGCAGAAATCCACCAGCTCGTCCGAGTCCTGCATCGGCGGCATGTAGTCCGCCTGAACCGTGTGCGCGCGCCTCAGGGTGGCGACGTCCCTGACCAGCAGGCAGCCGGTCCCGTAGGGCAGAAAGAGCCCCTTGTGGGGATCAAGGGTAATCGAGTCGGCGCGTTCGATGCCTGCCATGCTTCGACGACCCCGCTCCGTCAGGGCGAAGAAACCCCCGTAGGCCGCGTCGAGGTGGAGCCAGAGCCGTTCCCGCTCGGCGATGTCGGCCAGGGCCTCGAGGTCGTCGACGGCGCCGGTGTTGGTGGTGCCGACGCTACCGACCACCAAAAAGGGCTTGCGTCCCCTAGTGCGATCCGCAGAGATCAGCTCTTCCAGATCGCGGACCTTGATTCGTCGGTCCTCGTCGACGGCCACGTCGCGCACGGCCGACGTCGGGAAGCCGGCGAGCGTCGCCGCTCGCCTGACCGAGTGGTGAATCTGGTTCGAAACGTAGATCGTGCCGTCGAGAAAGTCCTCGGAAAGGCGCTCTCGTCGCGCGGTGAAGATGGCGGAGAAGTTCGCCAGGGAACCACCGCTCGACAGGAAGCCACCGGCGCACTCGGCGTAGCCGAGCATCCGACAGAACCAATTGATGACGTTGACCTCCAGCTGGACCAAGCCCGGTGCGGCCGCCCAGACCGTGACGTAGCGGTTGATCCCGCCGGCAATGAAATCGGCGAGCGCCGATTCGAAGAGCCCACCGCCTGGGATGTAGGCCATGAACCCCGGTCCCGGATTGGTGAAGCTCGTCGGCGTGACGCGCTCGAAGATCAGCTCGAGGAGCTCTCGAGGCGAGGTCCCGAATTCGGGGGCATCTTCCACGAGGGAGGCCGCTAGCTCGCGCCCGCCCGCGGTCTCTAGCGACGGCAGCGAGGGTAGCGATTCGATATGAGCGACGATCCGATCGGTCGCGAGGCGAGTCATCTCGCGCATCTCCTCGGGAGTCGGTTCCAGGGCGCTCCGCCGGTCGGGCATTGCGCGATCCTACTAGAGCGCTGTTCAGCGAAGCGCGGCGTCGAATCGAGCGGTGAGACCTTTGAGGCGATGGGGCGGCTCGTTCGAATAGACCAGGCGCAGGAGTCGATCGCTTCGGCTTCCGCCCCAGCCGGTCATCGGCGTGGCCGCGACCTTGCCTCTTTCCAGGAGGCGGGCGGAGGCCTCGGTGGCGCTCATCCCGAACTCGCCGACATCCATCAGCATCGACCATCCTCCGAGCGGTTTGACGACGTCATAACCCGTCAGCTCGTCGAGAATCACGTCGCGACGCTCCTGCCACGCGGTCGTGGCGGCCGCGAGATCCGAGTCCGGGGCACGGAGAGCCACGGCGGCTGCGCGCTGGGCGATACCGACGTTGCAGACGACGTTCGAGATGTTGACCAAGCCGATGTCGTTGACGATCGCCGGGGGAGCGACGATCCAGCCCACGCGCCAGCCGATCATTCGGTACTCCTTCGACACGGTCCCCACGGTGATCGTCCGATCAACCATCCCGGCGAGCGAGGCCGGGTGCAGCGGCTCGAGCCCGTCGAAGAGAATGCGCTCCATGGCGCTGTTGTAGATCATCCAGGCTCCGGCATCGCGGCAGGCGGCGCAGACGGCGTCCCAGTCCTCTCGAGTGAGCACGGCACCGGAGGGCATGGCGGGGCTCATCATCAGGAACGCTCGGGTGCGCGCGGTTACCGCCGACGCCAGGCTGGAATGACTCAGGCGCCAGATGCCGTCGCGGATCTCGCAGCGAGCCAATCGCGGAACGCCACCGGCAAGGCGTACCCGATTGAGGAGGCCGACGTAGATCGGGTCGGTAAGGACAACTTCGTCGCCCGGCTCGAGAACCGCCAGAAGGACGTTGAGAATGCCGTTCAATCCGCCGGCCGAGATCACGACGGACTTCCTCCACTCGTAGACCGCACCCACGCTTCTCGATACCAGGTCGGCCGCGGCCTGGCGCAGGTCGTCGGCCCCGAGAAACGGGAGATAGCTATTGGCATCGTCTCGTTCCGCAGCCGCCCGGGTGGCCTCCACCACACCCGGCGGCGGGCGCAGGTCGGTGTCGAGGTTCTCCAGGCGCAGGAGCTCCGGGTCGGCTGTCCGATCGGCCAGATCGCCCATCCGATCGACGCCGATTCCGGCTATACCGGAGAGACGACTTACAGGCACTCGGCTTCTTCTCCAAGCGCCCTGAACTCGTGCGTATTCGCGATGTCGGCGGCCACTTCGGCCTCGAAGAGAGGCACCAGAACTCGCGGGTAGCCCGATCCCTCGAAGCGGTTGCGGCAGGCACCACCCGCGCGCAGGCGATTCAACCGCTGTAGCTCACCCAGGTTTTCGGTCGAGAATCCCATGATGTCGAGTCGAGCCGCGTCAGAATACCGTGCCGGTTCTGAGCCGTCGAACTCTCTGCCGGGGAGATGTGGGATCGTCGGCGCGCTAATGCGAGCCGGTCCGATGCAAGCGGACCTCGCGTCCGTTCCGCGTGTAGGTGAGGCGGTCGTCGTTGATCGACCACTCGAGCCTACCCCCGTCCGTTTCGAGCTTGGTCCACTCCTCCGTGCTCGTGTAACGAGCGAGTGGCGTCTCCGGGCGATCGTCCAGGACATTCGTCTCCCAACCCTTGTCCTCGCCGGTGTAGGTCAGAAAGACGAACTCGTGTCCTTTGGAGGTCTCCAGCCTGGCCCGAACCGAATCCCTGAACGACAGATCCTCTTGCTGGATCCTCAGGTTGACGCTCCACTTTCCAATCCAGAAGTCGAACTGCCGATCGGGTTCGCTGGCGAATGCAGAAAAGGCGCGCTCCGGTGGCGCCTCGACTCGTTCATCGGCCCAGAGGTGGCCGGCGGCTAGGGCGAGAGTGGAAGCGAGCAGAATCGGACGCCGCATGTTGGTTCTCCTACCTGATTCTCGAGTTCGGTTCTTATATGCGAGTTGTCTCGAGGAGGTTCTGCGAACTGGACTGGCGTGGGTGGGTGGTGTTTGGAAGTCGAAGAAAGAGATTAGCGCCCGCGAAAGGTCGAAGGCCTGCACCTGGGATAAAATCCACCGCACCGCGCGCTCGTTGGGCCGGAAGGGTGGTTGGCAGGAATGAAGCAAAAGGTCGCGATTGTCTCGAGCGAAGAAGGGCTTGCTGCCCTTGAACCGATTCTCGAGCAGGCTCAGGGCACGGTTTTCGAGCACATCGCGAACCCGGAGGGGGCGGCCAAGAGGCTCACCGAGTCCGCCCCTGAGCTTCTAGTGCTCGTCCATCCTCTGCCCGGGTACGAGACCGTTTCTCTCTGGGATGAACTCAGCGGGCACTTTGGCTCGGCGATGCCGACGACGGTCGTCGTGGCGGAGCAGGAGGACATTTTCGATCTGGAGGCGCTTCGGGAGGCGGGCGTACATCTGGTAACCCTCGGACAGCCTGAAGGGGGCTTCGAGTCGACGCTCTCGTCGTTTCTGCGCAAGGCCCCTCGGCCCCACGCTCGAGTGATGGTGAAGGTCGCCGTCGAGTTGGGCGCCGGCAGGGTTCTCCGGATCGCGCAAACGGTCAACGTCTCTCGATCCGGCCTTCTGATTCGAACGCAGGAGCAGTTTCCGGCGGGTTCGACTCTCGACTTGAAGATGGAGCTTCCCGACGACCCGGACCCGATCGAGGCGCGCGCCGAGGTCGTCCGCATGGCCAATCCCGAGATCGAGGACGTGAGCGGTTTAGGGGCCCGCTTCATATGGTTTCGGGGCAGGGACGAGGAGCGTTTTGACGAGTTCATGCGTCGAGCGGTGATCGATTCGGCCGCGGCCCGTCCGGTCTGAAGGATGGTCGACCCCGGGCGGATGGGTGCTGGGCATCCCCGCCAGCCCTGTTACGATAAGTGCCTCCGCTCGCCGGCAAGGCCGGCGCGATCTCAAATCAGATGATTCGCGAGCTCTTCCACATCGGTTCTTTTTCCATCAGCCCGTTCGGCCTGATGATGGTGCTGGCGTTCCTGGCTTCCTGGGCGGTACTGAGGTGGGGGCTTCGCCGGCTCGAGCTGGGCGACGAGGAAGACTCCAGCGCCCTGCTCCTGGCCGCCGGCATCGGCGGCATCGGCGGTGCCAAGATCTACTACGCGATTCTCTACGGCGACTGGCATCTGCTCTTCGATCGCTCCGGACTGGTTTGGTACGGCGCCTTGATTGGAGGGGCCGTGGCCGTGCTCTGGACGATCCGGCGCCGCAAGCTGGCGGCCTGGCCGGTGACTGATGTCGCCGGGCCGACGGTGGCGATTGGCTATGCGGTGGGGCGAGTGGGTTGTTTCCTGGTGGGAGACGACTACGGTTTTCCCACGGACCTTCCCTGGGGAGTGAAGTTCCCTTACGGTCTGCCCGCGCCGACCACAGCGGGTTTCATGCGCAGCGAGTACGGTGCGGTGATTTCGGACGGTGTCACGGCCAACGAGCTGATCGCCGTGCATCCAACTCAGCTCTATGAGACCTTGGCAGGCCTGATCATCTGTGTTCTGGGCATCACACTGATCAAGAAGCGCATACCGGTTGGCCGGGTGGCCATCATCTCGTTTGGTCTCCTGGCTCTCGAGCGTTTCGGAGTCGAGTTCTTGCGAGCCAAGGACGACCGGATCTTGGACGGTTTTACGGTAGCGCAGGTCCTGAGTGTCGCTGTGATCCTGGTTCTGGGAGGCTTGTGGCTGGTGCTCAGACGCAGAGACGCCCGCCTCGCGACCGAAGCGCCTCGATGACCGATCCGAAGCCTCAGCGCACGCCGCCGCGAGTCTTGACCATTGCGGGCTCCGACTCCGGCGGGGGAGCAGGCATCCAGGCCGATCTCAAGACCTTCTGCGCCCACGGGGCGTACGGCATGTCGGTGGTGACCGCGGTGACCGCGCAGAACACTCGCGCGGTGACGGCGGTCCACCCGATTCCACCCGAGCTGATCTCGGCGCAGATCGAGGCGGTGCTTTCCGACATCGGCGCCGATGCCATCAAGATTGGCATGCTGGCCGACGCTGCGATCGTGCGCGCGGTCGCCGAGGGACTCCGTGGACACGTCCCAGCCGCGGAGGCGCGGATACCGATCGTGCTCGACCCGGTGATGGTCGCCAAGAGCGGCGACGCGCTGTTGGCCGACGACGCGGTAGCCGCCCTGCGCGACGAGCTCATCCCCCTGGCGACCGTGATGACGCCCAATCTGCCGGAGGCCGAGGTCTTGGCGGGTCGCTCGGCGACGTCGCTCGGGGACCGTCTCGAGCTCGCCAAGGCCCTTGCCGCGCTCGGCCCGGCGGTGGTCTTGAAGGGAGGGCACGCCGAAGACGGCGCCGGGTGCCCGAGTAGGGAGATCGAGGACATTCTCTGTGACGGATCTACGACGGAGACTTTTGTGCACCCGAGAATCCAGTCGAGTTCGACCCACGGCACGGGTTGTACACTGTCGTCGGCGATTGCGGCGCGTCTGGCCAGGGGAGACACGGTGCGTGCTGCCGTCGCCGGAGCGATCGAGTATCTACAAGGCGCGATCGCGACCGCCTTCGATGTCGGAAAGGCGGCGCCGGACCGCCACGGCCCGGTGAATCATCTCTACCGGTGGAGCGTAGACGATGGCTGATCCCGCCGAAGGTCGGGCTCTCGACCTTTTGGTCGTCGGCGCCGGGCCGACCGGCATCGCGATCGGTGCTCGAGCGCGCCAGGCTGGCCTTGACGTCGTGCTGGTCGACCGCGGTCCGCTGGCCGCGGCGTTGGTCGACTTCCCGGTGTACATGAACTTCTTCACCACTCGCGACCTGATGGAGATCGCGGGAGTGCCCTTGACGACGCCGCACGACAAGCCAAGCCGGCGGGAGGCTCTGGCCTATTACCGTGCTGTGGCCGCGCAGTTCGAGATCCCCCTGGCGTTGAATCAGGAGGTCGTCCGGTTGCACAAAGGGGGAGACGCCTTCGAGGTCGTCAGCCGGAGGTCGGGCGAGGGGAGTCCGGAGAGAGTCTGGCGTGCCCGCGCCGTGGCTCTGGCTCAGGGATATTTCCACCGGCCGCGCTTGCTCTCGAAACCGGGCGAAGAGCATGCCTGGGTTCATTGTCGCTACCTCGAGCCCTATCGGCACTTCGGCGAGCATGTCGCTATCGTCGGTGGCGGGAACTCGGCGTTGGAAGCGGCTCTGGATCTGTGGCGCAACCACGTGCGGGTCACGGTCATTCACCGCGGTGACTCGGTTAAAGACACAGTCAAGTACTGGCTGAAGCCCGATTTCGAGAATCGGGTCGCCGAGGGCTCGATCGAGTTTCGGCCGAGCTCGATCGTCCGTGCCTTCGAACAGGGCGGCGACGGTTCTCGGTCGCTCGAGCTCGAGACCCCGGCCGGGGTCGAGTCTCTCGCGGTCGACGCGGCCTATGTTCTGATCGGCTACGAGCCCGATACCGGGCTCGCTCGTCAGTGCGGCGTGACGTTCGCCGAGGAGACCCTGGTGCCCACATTCGACCGCGAGTCCTGCGAGTCCAATGTCGAGGGTCTTTACCTGGCCGGTACGATCCAGGCCGGCCGCGACATCGGCACGCTGTTTATCGAGAACTCCCGGGTCCATGCGGATCGCATCGTCGAGCATGTCGTGTCCAGGAGGAAGGAATAGAGCTCAAAGGGGGCTGGATGCCCCCGGCATGAGGTTTGCGTTCAGGAGTTGGTATGAGACACACGACGCTTTTTCTCGCTGTCTTCGCTGTGCTGGTTTCTGGCCTCCTTGCCTCGCCGCTGGCCGTCCGGGCGCAGGATGACCGTTCGACCGCGGAGCCGGCCGCCCAAGAGGTGGCTCCTTCGCCACTGCCGGGAGTTTTCGGTGAGGTGCTGGATGTCAGGGTGATCAACCTGGAGGTCGTGGTCACCGACAAACAGGAGACACAGGTCCTGGGCTTGGGGGCGGACGACTTCAAGTTGATGGTCGACGGCGCCGACGTCCCGATCGACTATTTCAGTGAGATCCGGGGAGGGGTGGCGCTGGAGGCCCCGGCTCCGGGCGCTGGCGAGGCCAAAGGGCTGCCCGGGGTCCTTTCGGTGACGCCCGGCGAGGCCGTCGGCACGAGCTATCTGGTCTTCATCGACGACTTCTTCGCCATCAAGACCGATCGCGATGCCGTACTGCGGTCGCTCAAGGATGATCTTCCTTACCTCAAGCCGGAAGACCGAATGGCGATCGTCGCCTATGACGGCAAGGATCTCGAGATGCTGAGCAGCTGGAGCGGTCTGCAGCGGCCTCTCGAGCGCGCGATCGATGACGCCATGGGTCGGAGGTCCCAGGGCCTGTTGAGGCTCGCCGAGAGGAAGCGTTACGATTTTCTGACCTTCGACGGGCTCGAGTTCCTCAGCGACGACCTCCAGGTTGGAAGCAGCATATTCAGAACCGAGCTCACCCCCGAGGAGAGGACGTACGTCGAGCTGGTCACCGAGCAGGTCAACCGATCCGTCGCCGCGGCATCGGCGACGCTGCGCAGCTTTGCCAAGCCCCCGGGGCGCAAGGTCATGATTATTCTGTCCGGCGGCTGGCCGTTCGTGCCCGCCGACTTCCTGTTGAGCGACGCCAGCCGGATTCTCTTCGATCGGGGCGGCCCCTATGGCAACAACCTCTACCGGCGTCTGGTGGAGACCGCCAACGTGCTTGGCTACACGCTCTACCCGGTCGATCTTCCGGGTCTGGATCGTCAGATTACCGACATCACGCGAGCCGAGTTCTCCAATGTTCCCGAGCCCGGAACCGTGGAGACCAGCGGTTTCCTGCGCGAAGTCGAGGTGCATTCGACACTGCGCTATCTGGCCAAGGAGACCGGGGGCGAGGCCCGGATCAACTCCCAACGCATGGGAGCTCTGGAGCGGGTCTCGGATGACGTTCAGTCGTACTACTGGCTGGGCTTCACGCCCCAGCGCGAGCGCGACGACGCGTCCCACGAAGTCGAGATCCAGCTCCGCAATCCTGACTTCATTGCCCGCTCGCGCGGCAGCTTTCTGGATTCCTCGCGAGAGCGGGAGGTGTCGATGGCGGTTGAAAGCACGCTTCTTTTCGGCAACGCCGCGGCGGCGGGCTCGGTCGACGTCGAGGTCGGCACTCCGGTCGATGCGGTCAAGCGCCGCATGGAGATACCGATCAAGGTGTCGATCCCGCTTGATCAGGTCACCATTCTGCCGATCGGGGATCGTTTTGCCACCGAGCTCGAGTTGAGGGTTGCCGTACAGGACGAAGATGGCCAGCAGGCCCCGATTCCGGTGATCCCGTGGAGACTCGCCTTCGCCGAGATGCCGCCCGCCGGGGCCGTCGGGACCTACGAAACCACGCTGCTCCTGCGCCGAAAGATCCACGATGCCGTGGTCGCGGTCCACGATCCCGCCAGTGGTAGGATCTTCGCGACCGGTTTCGGGATCACTCCTGTCGACAGGTAGGCGCGGCCGGGGCGTCGCAGACGACCGCCCAACCTCGTTTCAGCCAGGCATGACAACCAGAATCAAGCTATCGCTGTTGCTGCCCGTTGTGCTGCTTCTGGGTGCCGGTCCGATTCTGGGACAGGAGCAGGCCGGAGAAGAGGCCGCCACGGACGACTTCTTCTTCGAGACGGTCGACGTCAATGTGGTCAACGTCGAGGTCTACGTGACCGACAGGAAAGGCGAGCCGATCACGGGACTGACAAGGAACGATTTCGAGATTCTCGAAGACAAACGTCCCATGGAGATCACCAATTTCTACGTCACCGAAGAGGGTCGGCCGATCATCCCGACCCGGGTGGAACTGCCGGAAACGGCGGCGGAGATTCCGGGAATCGAACGTTCGGCGATGTCACTGATTCCGGAGAGTCAGAGGCTCTACGTCGCGGTCTATATCGACAACTTCAACATCCGGCCCTTCAACCGCAATCGAGTGTTTCGCGATCTGCGACAGTTTCTCAGTGACGAGCTGACCGAGCAGGATCAGGTCATGCTGGTTTCCTACGATCGCAGCCTGAAGGTGCGCCACGCGTTCACCAACGATGCGGGAGTGATCTCGCGTGCCTTGTTCGAGCTGGAGAATCTGACCGGCCATGCCCTGGCTCGCGACTCCGAGCGGCGCGAGCTGCTGCAGGAGATCGATCAAGCCGATGAGCTGGTTGAGGTCGAGTACCGGGTCAGGCAGTACGCGGAGGAGCTCTACAACAACGCCAGCTTCACCTTGAGCGCGCTCAAGGAGTACATTGGCTCTCTCGCCGGCTTGGAGGGAAGAAAGGCGCTCATCTACGTCAGCGACGGTCTCGAGATGATCCAGGGCGAGGACCTATTCAACGCTCTTCAGCGGAAATTCCTGCACTCTTCCGGTCTTTCGGGCATGATGGACTTCAACACCCAGCGGGAGTTTCAGAGAGTCACCCAGCTGGCGAATTCGAATCGCGTCGCCCTGTACACGGTCGATGCCGCGGGCCTGCGCGTTTCGTCGAGCGTGTCCGCGGATTCGAAAGGGCTCCAGACCCCCGGGTTGGGCTCGTTCGTCGACTCGATCTACATCAGCAACCTGCAGTCGCCACTGATCTACATGGCCGAACAGACCGGCGGACAGGCGATCATCAATTCCAACCGGGTCGGACCCGGGCTGGCAAAGATCGGTCGCGACTTCGACACCTACTATTCGCTAGGGTACGCGCCCAGCCATACCGGCGATGGCAAGTACCACAAGATCACGGTGCGTCTGAAGGACCAGCGGAAGGGCATCAAGCTCCGCCATCGAGAGGGCTATCGCGACAAGGACCTGAGAGGGCGAATGGCCGACAAAACCACTTCGACCCTGATGTACGGTTTCGAGAGCAACCCGATGGCGGTGGCCTTGCACGTCGGCAAGGAGAACCTCCGGGAGGGCGGCAACTACGTTGTGCCGGTGGCGGTGATGGTACCGATCGGCGAGCTGGAGCTGGTGCCTCGGGAGCGCTTCCACCAGGGACGAGTCAAGCTCTTCTTCTCGGCGATGGACGACGAGGGAAGGATGTCCGACCTTCAAGAAATACCGCTCGACATTCAGATACCCACCGACGAGGTCGAGATCGCCGTCGAGAAGCCCTACGTCTACACGGTCTCGCTGGAAATGCGGGGTGGCAGCCACCGGCTCGCAGTCGGAGTGCGAGACGAGATCGGAGCGACGGAGTCGTTCGTTTCCAGAACGGTCTACGTCGGGGCGGGATGAGTCGGTGGCATAGCCGCTGGTCCGATCTGCTGGCTCCCCTGGGCCAGGCGGGCCTGGATCTGGCTCGAGCCGAGTACGACGTCGTATCGAGCGAGATCCGGACCTCCGGCAGAACGCTGGTCAGGGCTCTTCTGCTGCTCTTGATCGGGATGTTCGCTCTCTTCTGGGCGGTTGGCGTCGTGGCGCTGGTTCTGGTCGAGGTCGGCTCTCTTTGGCTGCCGCGGTGGGGCGCGGCGCTGGGTGTCCTCGGACTGTTCCTTCTGGTCGGTCTGATCTTCGCCGTCGTCGCCCGCCGGAGGCTTGGTCGGATCGAGCGCCCGACCGAGACCGTGAGGCGGCGGTTGAGCGAGCACCGAGATTGGTGGGACCGGCGAATCGCTGCGGGAGGTCCACCGCACCGGCGTGCCCCGGGCCACGGAGACTCTTCGGGGGACACGCGCGGCGGGGGAGCGCACCCCGGACCCGACACCGAGTCTTCCGACGACCGCTTGTAGCAAGAAGCCGCAGCTTGTCTGCTTGTCTGACCTGGCCGACCGCTAGGCCGCCGAAGCTGGCCTCTTGAACACCATGGCGATGTTGTCCGTGGCGCCGCTCTTGAAATTAACCGACGTCAGTCCGACCAGCTCCCAACCGTCTTCGCCGAGGACGTTCAGCTGAGGTGCCGCGTTCGGGTCAAGTCGGTAATTCTCGCTGCGGATGTTGATTATCTTGTACTCCCACTTCGTCATTCCGACCTCCTCACTGCCATGGCGGTACCTAGTTTACCAATATTCTAACGAAAACTGATTCTCAGAGTCTGTTTGCGCGTGATACCGCTCTTGGCGGCGGCACTCTCCTGATTCAGTGAGACCTCGAGTGTCCCCAGGGAGCCGGGTATCAAGGCGGCCTCTCCGGGCGCGAGCTCGGCATAATGAGTCGCCCAGCGGCGAATCTCGAGTCCCGGGAGCCGGCATTCGAACTCGGGGACCCGATCGTCGGGGAACCAGCGGCTGGGGATGTCGGTGACCAAGTTGCCGAAGCGATCGATGTGCACGATCCGACCCTCGAGAGAGCCCTCGCGCCTTTTGGGTGGCTCGTGGTCGAGTTGAAGAGGGTTCTTCATCGGGCTTCCCAAGGCCTCGAACGGCTCTCCCCGTGCCAGGTACGCGGCGACCGGCGCGAACCGATCGCGGCCATGGAAAGTCTCGCCCGGTGCGTCGATGAAGACTTCGGCGGCCTCGACCTGGCGCACCTCCGCGCCGTCTAGCAGATAGGAGAGCAAGCCGTTGTCCGGGGCGACGAAGTGGGCGTTCTCGCCACGAGCCGCGAGGATTCTGCGGTGACCGCCAACGCCCGGATCGATGACCGCCAGGTGGATGGTGCCGGGCGGGAAGTGCCGGTGAGAGGCGCCGAGGAGAAAGGCCCCCTCCTCAATGTCTCCAGGCGAAACCTGGTGGGTGATGTCGATCAGAAGCGCCTGGGGCGCCAAGCGTAGGAGGGTGCCCTTGAGAGCTCCCACGTAGTAGTCCTCGGTTCCGAAGTCGGTGAGCAGCGTGATAACGGGTTGCGGCGGTTTCGACATACATACGAGTATAAGGATCTCGCCGGCCTTCGGTTCTGTGCAGATCCGCCACCGACTCGCTCGGTTACAGGCCATACAATGGTGGGGTGCGGGATGCGTGCCTTCTGCTGTTCACGAAACCTGCCCGGCCGGGGCGGGTAAAAACTCGTCTGATTGGGAATCGAGGCGACGGGAGTCAGAACGGGTTGACCGCTGAGCAGGCGGCAGATCTCCACCGGGCCTTTCTCGACGATCTGGCCAAACGGCTGAGCGATGGACGATTCGATCTGGTTCTGGCCTGGGCTTTGGACGAAGGCGAGGTTCTGCCGGAATCCGAGCATCCGGCGGTTCGCCAAGAGGGCGACGATCTGGGGGAACGGTTGTTTTCAGCCTTGCAGGGGGCGGCCGAAAAGTATCGTCTGGTGGGCGCGGTCGGCTCGGACCATCCGGAGGTACCCCTGGAGGAAGTGGAGCGCGGATTCGCGCTCTTGCGTGGGGGCGTGGATGTGGTGCTGGGGCCGGCGGTCGACGGCGGCTACTATTTCGTGGGCCAGCGTGCGGCAAGCCTCAGGCCGGAGTTGTTTTCCGGGATCGAGTGGAGCACGCCCGAGGTGCTGGAGACAACGCTGCAGCGTTGCCGAGATCTGTCTTTGAGCCTGATGCTGCTGCGAGAGGGCTCGGATGTCGACACTCTCGAGGACCTCGATCGCCTGTCGCGGCGGCTCGAGGACTCGATGGACTCGCTATCCGGCGAGTGTCCGCGCACAGCGGAGCTCTTCAGACAGTGGAGAAGCGCATGAAGATACTCAGTACCGATGCGATGCGGGAAGTGGACCGCCTGGCGATTGAGGAGCTCGGAGTGCCGGGTGTCGTGCTCATGGAGAACGCGGCGCTGGGCGCCGTCGAGGCCGCTCTCGCCGAGGCCCCGAATGCGGAGTCGGCGGTGGTCTTCTGCGGCCCCGGGAACAACGGGGGCGACGGGCTTGCGATAGCACGTCACCTGGCGGTCCGGGGACTCGAGGTCGTGGCGCTGATCGCTACCGGCGGCCAAGACTACACGGGCGATGCGCTGGTCCAGCACCGGGTGGCGTGCAAGATGAGCGGCATGGGACTGGAGCTGCGAGTTCTGGACGCCGGCGCCGAGGTGGCGCCCGCACTCGAAGCGGTCGCAGGCGTCGACCTGGCGATCGACGCGCTCTTTGGCACGGGTTTGTCGCGGTCGCTCGAGGGGCAGTTCGCGGATCTCGTCGCGGGGATCAACGCGCTCGCCATGCCGACGGTGGCGGTGGACCTGCCGAGCGGCCTCAATGGTGATCAACAGAACCCCCTGGGTCCACACATCGAAGCCGACCTCACCGTGACCTTTGCGGCCCTCAAGGTGGCTCATGTGTTTCCGCCAGCTGCCGCTGCTGCGGGAAAAGTCGTGATTGCCGATCTGGGCATCCCCTTCGATCTGGTCGAGCGCGCGGAGGGCGATTTGCATCTGCTGGACGCCGATGACCTGGCGCCGCTCTTGGGGCCGCGCCCGCGGGTGGCGCACAAAGGAGACTTCGGACACCTTCTGGTCGTGGCCGGATCGATCGGGAAGTCGGGAGCCGCGGTGCTCACCGCGCAGGCGGCGGTGCGGGCCGGAGCGGGACTGGTGACAGCGGCGGTTCCGGAAAGCATATTGGAGACTTTTGAGGCGGCCTCGATCGAGACCATGAGCACGCCGCTGCCGATCTCGGCCGCAGGCGAGCTGGCCGGCGAAGCCCATGCCGCCCTGGTGCGCGCCGCACGGGGCAAGAACGCGGTTGCGCTCGGACCGGGCCTTGGCACCTCGAGCGGTACCGCGGAGATCATCCGCTCATTCTGTTTGGATCTCGAGCTGCCCCTGGTGGTCGATGCCGACGGCCTCACGGCCTTTGCCGGTCGGCTTGGCAAGTTTCGTGAGCGCGGACGGGAGACGATTCTGACTCCGCATCCGGGAGAGCTGGGGCGCTTGCTCGGGGTCGGAACAGAAGACGTCGTGGCCGATCGCCTGGGGTCGGTGCGCAGAGCCGCCGGGGAATCCGGTGCGATTGTCGTCCTGAAAGGACACCGCAGTCTGATTGCCGATCCGCAGGGTGGAGTCTATGTCAGCCCTACCGGCAACCCGGGCATGGCGACCGGGGGTTCCGGCGACGTCTTGACGGGCATGATCGGCGCATTGCTGGCTCAGCGCATGGATCCTCTTTCGGCCGCTCAGCTCGGAACCTTCGTCCACGGCGCGGCGGGCGACGCCGCGGCGGCGGAAGTCGGAGAGGTGTCCCTGGCGGCCGGCGATCTACTCGGTTACGTGCCCTCGTCGTTCGAAGCATTGGCCGGTCGGGCGCGGTTCGAATCAGTGGCGAGCCGCGGCGCGAAAGCGGTGCCGGTGGCGCCAGGCTCCGAATCCCCGGCATGAGGCTCTGGAATTCGACCTCGGAGGACGCGACGCTCGCGATCGGTTCGCAACTGGCCGAAGAGCTGGCTCCGGACGGAGTCCTGCTTCTCTTCGGCGAGCTCGGCAGCGGCAAGACGGTTCTCGCCCAGGGCGTCGCGAAGAAACTCGGCTTCGAGAGGCGAGAGATCCAGTCGCCTACCTACACCCTGGTCAACGAGTACGAGCGCTCTGGAACGCGCCTGGTTCATGTCGATCTGTATCGACTCGAGCCCGAGCAGGTCGAGGTGCTCGGGGTCGAAGAGGTGCTTGCCGGGCCGGGGGTAAAAGTGGTGGAGTGGGCGGACAGGCTGCCGTTTCCGGTGGCCGGCGCGGTCCTGGCCCGAATCTCGGTCGAGGTCACGGGCGCGCGCCGGATCGAAGCGTTCCGGCACAGAATCGAACCGGAGTTTCCGGCAAGAGAACCAGAGGGAGGAAAAGATGAAGATTGAAAAGGTAGGAGTGCTGGGCTGCGGACTGATGGGGTCAGGGATCGCCGAGGTCTGCGCAAAGGCGGGGGTGACGACGGTCGTGCGCGAAGTCAACGACGAGTTTCTCGAGAAGGGCCTGGGTAAGCTCCACAAGTCGCTGGGCCGGGCCGTCGACAAGGGCAAGTTGAGCGCCGAGGATCGCGACGCGACTCTGAACCGTCTCTCGGGCACCACCGACGATGCCGATCTGGCGGACTGCGACCTGATCGTCGAAGCGATTATCGAGAATGTCGAGGAGAAGTGCCGCACCTATGCCGCCCTCGACAAGATCGTGAAGAAAGAAGCCCTGTTCGCCAGCAATACCTCGTCGCTGACCATCACCGAGTTGGCGATGTCGACCGAGCGCTCCGACCGTTTCCTGGGCCTTCACTTCTTCAATCCGGTACCGGTGATGAAGCTGGTGGAGGTTGTGCGGACGCTCATGACGTCGGACGAGGCCTTTGCTGCGGCCTTCGAGTTCGCGAAAGCCATCGGCAAGGAACCGGTAGCGGCGAACGACAACTCCGGCTTCATCGTGAATCGATTGCTGGTTCCGTACCTGCTCGACGCGATTCGGGCCTATGAGAACGGTGTCGGGACGGTGGAGGACATCGACAAGGCGATGCAACTCGGCTGCGCCCATCCGATGGGTCCGCTTCGTCTGCTCGACTTCGTAGGTCTCGATACCACTTACTACATCGCCAACATCATGTTCGAGGAGTACCGCGAGACGCGCTTTGCGCCGCCGCCGTTGCTCAAGAAAATGGTCCTGGCGGGCCGTTACGGCCGGAAGAGTGGGCGCGGGTTCTACGAGTATTGAAATCGGGGCACCATTCCATGGTGTCCCCTCCCGATTCTCCGTGGGAGGCTCGACTTTCTGCTAGAATCGAGACGCGAGCGCAGCATGCATCTCCCGCACGAGATCCCATCCCGCCCCTTCCTCGAACCCGAACTCTGTTGACGAAAACCATTTCTCGATGCCTCAAGTGACCCTCGCTCAAGAGGGCATCGATGCTCTGTTTGGAGCTCGAGACCAGAACCTCAAACGCATCGAGCGAGCCTTCAACGTTACCCTGTCCGCCCGCGGCAATCAGGCCAAGATCGACGGCGAGCCGGAAGAGGCTGTGGTCGTCGAGCATCTGCTGAACGAGTTCTCGGCGTTGATGGGACGGGGCTTCCAGGTACGGCCCAGGGACGTCGACACCGCGATCCGGGTGCTAAAAGAAACGCCGGATGCCTCGCTGGTGCAGTTCTTCTCCGGCGACGGCATTCTGAGCTCGGTTCGCCGGTTGGTGAACCCGCGCAGCCTCGCGCAGCAGATGTACTTGAAGGCGATGGCCGATCACGACATGGTGATCTCGATCGGTCCGGCGGGTACCGGCAAGACGTATCTGGCTGTGGCGATGGCGGCCGCGGCGCTTAAAGAGAGGAAGATTCGTCGCATTGTGCTGACCCGGCCCGCTGTGGAGGCCGGAGAGAAGCTCGGCTATCTCCCCGGAGACCTGGCCGATAAGGTCAATCCGTACCTCAGGCCTCTCTACGACGCCCTCTACGCTCTCATCGGCTTCGAGAAAGTGATGAGGATGCTCGAGCGCGGAACCATTGAGGTGGCCCCGTTGGCATTCATGCGCGGTCGTACGCTTAACGACGCGTTTATCATCCTTGATGAGGCGCAGAACACGACCAGCGAGCAGATGAAAATGTTCTTGACTCGAATCGGCTTTGACTCCAAGGCTGTCATCAATGGCGACATCACCCAGGTCGATCTGCCCTCGGGCACGGCGTCGGGGCTGCGCGAAGCGAATCAAATCCTGAAGGGCGTCGAGGGCATCGCGTTCGTTCGATTCACCGAGCGAGATGTCGTTCGCCACCCGTTGGTGCAGAAGGTCATCAGTGCCTACGAGCGTCACGAGAACGGTCGCAGGCAAGCCGGCGGCGACGGGAAGAGCGAAGAGACCGAGTGACGGTGCTGGCGGTCTTGGACGAACCTGAGCCGGCGCCCGTCGACTCCCGCGCAGGTCACGCGGCCCGGAGGGTCCAGATCGACAATCCGAACCGCTATCGGGAGTCCGGCGCGCGCCGACTGCGTCCGTGGCTCGGAGAGCTGCTCGCGCAGGTGTCGCGAGATCCGTCGTCGACACTCGCGGTGCGCTTCGTAGGCGATCGGGAGATGAGGCGCCTGAATCGAGCGTTTCGCGGCAAGGACCGGCCCACAGACGTTCTCAGCTTCCCAGGTGAGACAACGATGGACGGGATCCACCTGGGAGACATCGCGGTATCGGTGCCTGCTGCCAGACGACAGGCCCTGGAGCGCGGCCATTCCGTTGAGCGCGAGCTCAAGGTTCTGCTACTGCACGGAGTTCTTCACTGCCTTGGGCACGACCACGAAACTGACAGCGGTGAGATGGACCGACTGGAGCGACGACTCCGGCGGCGGTGGGTGCCAGCCCCGTGAACGGCGGACTGGGCAACCCGGCCTTTCTCGCGCTGATTGCCGGGCTCGTCGGCGTGGTGGCGATCCTCTTTCAAGTGCTGGCCGCGATGTTGGACCGGCCGGGTCCGATTCGAGTGCGGCATTGGGCCGAAGAGGCCGGCGGCAAGCTGGAGGAGCTCTACACCGCGCCGACCAGGTTCGAGGCGTTTCGTTACCTTCTGAGCTTCCTCGCCAAGGCCCTGCCGATAGCCCTCGTGCTGAGCGTGGCGGCGGTCGCGCGCGGCGTTGGAGCCGCGGAGCGCTCAGCGATGTTCTGGGGAGTCGGGATTGCGGTGGTGGTGCTGCTTGCGACCGAGATCTTCAATCGAGTTTTCGTCGGCACCAACGCCGAGAGGGTGCTTCGCCGGCTCACGCCGACCTACCGATTGGCGCGTTGGATTTTGAGCCCGTTCGTGCCTCTGATCTCGCGGATCGTGCACGCGGCCGCCGATGAGAACGGGGACTCGGGCGAGCCCGAAGACGAGGCTTCGGACGGGGAGATCGAGGCGTTTCTGGATGTCGGTGCCAAGGAGGGAATCATCGAGCCCGACGAGGGCGACCTCATCATGCGGGTCATTGATTTCGGTGACTCCATCGTCAGGAGCGTGATGACGCCCAGAATCGACATGGTGTGCGCGCCCGCGACAACCGATCTAGACGACCTGGTCGCACTGTTTCTGGAGTCGCAGCACTCGCGGATTCCCCTCTACGTCGATTCGGTGGACGATATACGCGGGGTGCTTCACATTCGTGACGTCTTGGCGGCGTCGCAGTCGGAGGCGCCGCCGCCTCCGCGCAGCCTGGCTCGCGAGGCCTTCATCGTGCCCGAGACCAAGCCACTCGCCGAGCTGCTGCGCGAGATGCAGGCCGGTCACCACCAGATGGCGATCGTGGTCGAGGAGTATGGAGGCATCGCGGGCCTGGTCACGGTCGAGGATCTGCTCGAGGAGATCGTGGGTGAGATCGTCGACGAGCACGAGGAAGACGAATTCGGAGCCAGGCAGTTGGAAGCCGGCGGCTGGCGCCTGGAGGGCATGACGCCTCTCGACGATCTCGAGGATCTGTTCGATGTCGAGTTGGATGACGAGCCCTACGAAACCGTTGGCGGCCTGATATTCGGTCATCTGGGCGATTTGCCCGAGCCCGGTGCGATTGTCGAGGCCCATGGACTGCGATTCGTGGTCGAGCGAGTCGGCGAGAGACGGGTAGAGCGGCTCAGGGTCGAACGCGCGTCCAACTCCGACGGGAACGCCGAATCTACGGAAACACCATGACCCGTTTTCGTTCCGGCACGGTGGCTCTGGTCGGGCGGCCCAACGCTGGCAAATCGACCCTGATGAACCGCTACCTGGGCGAGAAGCTGGCCATCGTGTCCGACAAGCCGCAGACGACGAGACACCGGTTGGTCGGCATTCTGACCACCGAACGCGGGCAGATGGTCTTCTACGACACTCCGGGGGTCCACAAACCTCTTCACCAGCTCAATCGGCGCATGGTCCAGTATGCGGTAGATGCGCTCAACGACGCCGACGTCGTCTGCCTCCTGGCCGACGCCACCCAGAAGTTCGCCGGCGGCGACGCGCATATGCTGGCGCTGCTCGAGCGCACGAATGTGCGTCGCTTTGTAGCTCTGAACAAGGTCGACATCGTCGCGAAGCCCAAACTGTTGCCCCTGATCGGACGCTACGCCGAGTCTGCGCTGTTCGAGGAGATCATCCCGATCTCGGCGCTCGACGGAGATGGTTGTGACACGCTTCTGGACTTCCTCTTCGAGGCACTGCCCGAGGGCGAGCCGCTGTACGATCCCGAGCTCCTGACCCTGCATCCGGAGAAGTTCCTGTCCGCGGAGCTCATTCGCGAGAAGGTTCTGCTCGAGACGCGGGACGAGCTGCCGTACACGACCGCGGTGGTGATCGAGCTGTGGGAGGACAACGAGCCCAGAAACCTGACCAGGATTCACGCGTCCCTGCTGGTCGAGAAGCCCGGCCAAAAGGCGATCCTGATCGGCCGTCAGGGCGCGACCATCAAGAAGCTCGGCACCGCTGCCCGCCTCGATCTCGAACGGCTCCTGGGCCGCCGCGTCTTTCTCGATCTCAACGTTCGTTGCGAGCCTCGCTGGCGTGAGAGCAGGCGGCTTCTCAACGACCTCGACCGCGACCTCCTGCCGCATTCGCTCTAGCGCGCTTGCGCCGTGACTCCTCCGGTTGTGCCGCGCGGCCGCCGCCGACGCCTGGAGCGGTCCCGGTGTGTGTCAAGATCCGAGCAAGTGACCGACCCGAAAGACAGCCGGCAAATCGGCGAGAGCTCCGTGGTGGCCGAAGGGCGGTTGCATGATCCGCGGCGCAGACTCGCTTGGATCGCTGTTCTGGTCGTCGTTGGCGTGCACCTTGCCTTTGCGCTCTTGAGCGGGAACTTGGGCGCCAGCACCGGTGCCGGCAATGCGGCTGCGCTCGGAGGCACGCTATCGAGCCTGGTGCTGGTGTTCGTCTTTCAGCGCGCGCTGGGGCTCGAGGTCGGTGAATTTGGCCTGAGGCGACCCGCAAGCTGGCCTCGGGTCATCGCCTTGGGGGTTCTGGTGGCCCTAGTGAGCGGAACGCTGGCGCAGGGCCTGATGGCCTACGTGATCAGTCCTTTGATCAGCGCTGCTCCGCCCGACGTGACCCGCTTCGACGCCGTTCGGGGAAACCTGAGCAGGCTGCTGATGACGGTGCCGACCGTCTGGCTGACCAGCGCTTTTCCCGAGGAGGTGATCTGGCGCGGATTCTTGATGACACGCATCGCCAAACTGGTCGGGGGTTCGAGCAGCGCCTGGGCGCTGGCTCTGGTCCTCACCTCGCTGCACTTCGGGTTGATTCACTTCTATCAGGGTGTATCCGGTATGGCGGTCACCGGTATCGTGGGCTTGCTGTACGGCGGAGCGTTTCTGATCTTTGGCCGCAACCTCTGGGTGCCGATCGTGGCGCACGCGGCTACCCACCTGATCAGCTTCACCGCGATGTACATGGGATTCGTGTAGCCGTCGAGCGCAGCTATCTAGCCGGGGCAAAGACCCGGCAAGAAAGGAGCAATGAAGTGAGAGTGACAATCTTTCTATTGGCGGCGGCGCTGCTCGTTCCCCAGGCGGCGCGGGCCGTGATCACCTTCACACAGCTCGACGACGACGTCTTCGTCGTCAGTCACCGGGTCAAGGTCATCGGACTGCGCGGCAAGGCCATGAAGCTGGTCTACACGAAGACGGCCTCTCTCTGTGTGGCCGCCGGCTACTCCCACCTGAGGATTCTCGAACAGGAGTCCGAAACCGGCCAGGCCGACGATTCGGCGAACGCGAGCATCCGGGCCCAGTTCTACTTTGCCGACGGCGAAGACCGGGTCGGTTGCGAGCGAAACGCCGACCCCGAGTACATCCAGCAGGCGCGGGCGAAGCTGGCGAAACAGGGCTATCGGCCTCCGGAGCCGGGTGCCGTGGGCGCGAAAGCCGCCGAAGGTGCAAGCTCGGGCAGCGTCAAACCGGAAGGCAGCTCGTGCGCCATAGAACAGATCGCCGCCATGGCCAGGGCCGGCCTTTCGGACGAGCAGATCAGAGCCGCCTGCGTCCAGTAGGCGCTGCTTTCCAGGCCTTCGGGGCCAAGCCCTAGGGCGCGAAGTCGTCGACTCGCTCGTAGCCTTCCGGTAGCTCGAGTTTGAAGGCCGCGGGCACCACGTCCGGGTCCACACTGAGCTCGCTCACGGTGATGTCGATCGCGCCCTCGCCCTGAGGAGTGTTGAAGATCCGTATCCGTCTGCGGGGGAGGTAGTCCTGGGTGGAGAAGAACCAGGTCGACTCACCTTGGCCACCGGCGTAGGTCACGTGGATCTTGTAGCATTCCACGCCGGCGACGTTCTCGGTCCCCATGAGCTCGGCCTTGTCGCCGTTGATCTCGTCGTCGAACGGCGTCGGGTGGATGAACTCGATCATTCGGATGTTGCCGAGAGTCCGGCCGCCCGACCCTGTGACGTTGGGATCCATATCGACGTAGGCCTTCTGGGTCTTATGATCGATCAAGAAGTAGAGGTCTCCGTCTCCCCCGGCGGTCAGCTCGATCGGTTCGTCGGAGCCAACCCGTGTGCTCTTGACGTTGGTGTGGAAGTTCTCCGGTCCGGTACCGGTCCAGCCGAACATCAGGGCATCGCCCGCGGTGGGGGCGGCGAAGTTGGTAGCGGCGCCACTCGGCTTGCTGGTTGCCTTGTAGCGAACGCCGGAGACCGCTTTGGTCGCGGCGTCGACCTTCCTCAGAATCCTGAGTGCTTCGGGCTCGTTGGGATCTTCCTCCAGGGCGCCCAGGCTGCTCTCGACAGAATCGAACGCCGCCTCGGCGACATCTGTTGCCTCCGCCTCGAGAGCAACCTCGACGGCCTCCGCGACCCCGGTCGCGACGTCTTCGCCATCCGGACTCGACGTCTCGGTACTCAGATCCAGAGCCATGATGTTGACCTTGTCGCGCACGTACATGGTCTTGCCCACGATGGTCGGTGCCGTCCAGGCCACCCGGTTCAGGAGCTCGACCTCGGAGTGGATCGTCATGTCTTCGGGCGTCGCGGTGGTGAGGTAGAGCTTGCCGTCTTCGTCGAGCACGATCACCCGGCCGTCGGCGAAAACGGTGTTGGCCTTGGCGAAACCGCGCCGCCGCCACGGAATCTCGCCCGTCTTGACATTGATGGCCGACATAAAGGCGGGTGAGCCGCCGCCGCTGGTGCCGTAGACATAGTCGCCATCGCCGACGCTAGTCACGTGGTAGAACTGGATCTTGCGCGTCGACCAGAGCTCCTTGACTTGGGTCTTTCCGTCGTCGCTACGGATGAGCTCGAGGCCGTGCGAACCGGCTTGTAGCGAGGACAGAAAGAGATACCTGCCGTCGACCAGAGTCGGCGGGTTGATGTTCTGCTGGAACTGGTTCTCCACCGGGTGGCTCCAGAGCAGCTCGCCGTTGGTCGGGTCGACCCCGACGAGCTCCTGGGCCATGAACGTGACCAGCTGGTCCTGGCCTTGGATATCGAAGATCTTGGGCGTCGCGTAGCTGTTGGCGAAGCTCAGACTCTGCCAGGCCACGGAACCGTCCTTCTTGTTGAAGGCAACGATGCTCTTGTTCTCGCCGCCGACGAGCGCGATGACGGTGTCTGCGTACTCGACCGGGCTCGAGGCGTACCCATGAGGAAGCAGATTGCCGCCGAACTCCTCTCCCCAAAGGTCCTGTGACCAGATGACCTCGCCGGTGGACTTGTCGAGGACGTGCAAGCGGCCGGCAACTCCGATGGTGTAGATCCGCTCGCCCGAGACGAGAGGGGTGGCTCGCGGGCCGATTCCGAACTGCGTGACGTGGTTCTCATGCGGGTCGTGGTCGTAGCGTCGCTCCCAGAGCGTCTTGCCGCTTTCGGCGTCGAGGCAGATCACCGCCTCCTCCTCGCCGGCCCGGTACATGGTGTAGAGACGGCCGCCCTCGACCAGAACCGTGGAATAGCCGTCGCCGAGCTCGCGAGACCAGAGCCTCTTGGGACCGGTAGCGGGCCAGCGCTGGGCTATGTCGGCAGCCGGTGCTTTGAAATCTTGGCTGGGACCGCCCCAGCGCGTCCAGTCTTCGGTGTCGCCGGCGGGTGTCGGGGCTGGGAGAGCCAAGACAAAGGAGGCAAGCAGGAGAGATACGAGCAGCGAACTGGTGAGACTGGATGACCTCATGTGTACACCTTTCTTGCGATACGGACGTTTCGAGCAGCCACCGCGCGATCGGCGCGCCGGGAGTCGTCGGTTCAGTTGGCTACTCGGAGCGGGTAGTGTCTCACGACCATGCAGCCAGATACGACTCGGTCGCCATGAAGTTGCCTTCGCGGTGGCGCGGATCTTGCTGTTCTGGGCTTGCGACGACAACTCACGGAGGTGGTTCCATGACCCACAAGGCGGCGCAAGCGTCCTCTGTCCTCTTGGCTCTGTTCTTGGTGACCTCTTTTGCGGTCGCCGATGAAGATCCGGCAGCTATTTTCGGGGAGAGGGTCGAGGTTCGAGTGGTCAACGTCGAGGTAGTGGTCGAAGACCGTGAAGGGAACCGTGTCCATAATCTAGCCCTTGATGATTTCGTTCTTAGGATCGACGGGAAAGCGGTTCCGATCGGCTTCTTCTCCGAGATTGCCGACGGTCGTGTACTCGACCGGAGGCTTCTTGAGACGGACGTCGACACTCCAGTCTCCGGCGTCAAGGGGCTCGATGCCGGCCAGGAGGTGGGCACCAGCTACCTGGTGTTCATCGACGACTACTTCACCACCGTTGCTCGAGATCGCAACCAGGTGATTCAAGGCATCATCGACGGTCTTTACCGCCTCGGATCCGAGGACCGCATGGCGATTGTCGCGTTCGACGGCCGCAAGATCGAGATGCTGAGCTCGTGGTCCCAGTCCCGGTCCCGGTTGAGTTCGACCCTCGAGCGGGCAAAGCTGCGCCAGGCTCGAGGTATCCGGACGAACACGGAGACGCAGCGAGCTGACAGCAATACTCGGCTCGGTGCGGTCCAGCCGGCGGCGGCACGCATACCGGCCGAGGCGCAAGCTGCATTCGAGAATGCCGGCGAAGCGATCCCAGTCACGGACCTGCCGCCACTCGATGTCGCCAGCCCGGAGGCCGATTCCTGTGCCGCGATCAACTTCCTGGAGAGACAGCTCCGACGGGTGACATCGGGAGTCACGGCGACATTGCGGAGTTTCTCATCTCCTCCAGGGCGTAAGGTCATGCTGGTCCTGTCCGGGGGCTGGCCGAGTTCCGCCTACGACTACCTTCTCGGTCCGACACAGCCGTTGCTCGAGACCGGAGAGTGTGGGGCTGCGTCCGAGCGGATCGTAAAGCCCATGTACGACATCGCCAACCTGCTGGGCTACACGCTCTATCCGATCGATCTCCCAGACGAGTCTCGACTGAGCGTACATGCCGACGAAGCCGACGACTTGGCTCTGGCGGCGACAGGGCCGGGGATTACCGGCAGCTCACTCTCCCGAATTCCGACTGCGGCCTTTCGGGAATCCGAGATCCACGCAACGCTGGCGGAGCTGGCCGTCGAGACCGGCGGACGTGCGATGTTGGATGGCGCCCGCTTGAGCGCGTTCGAGACCGTCGTTGACAACACCCGCTCGTACTACTGGTTGGGCTTCGTTCCCGCTTGGCGCGGCGACGACCGCGATCACGACATCAAGCTGGACGTCCGAGAGCCCGGATTGCGGGTACGCTATCGGGAGGGCTTTCAGGATCTGTCCCGATCCAAGGAGCTCGGGTTCATGGTCGAGAGCGCCCTGTTCTTCGGAGAACTGCCGGGCTCGAAGCCTCTGCAGGTTCGGCTTGGTGCCGTGCCCAGGAAAGGCCGCAGGGTTGAGGTGCCGCTCGAGCTCAGGATTCCGATGGACGAGCTCACTATGTTGCTTGATCGAGGCCGCTACGTGGCGAGGCTCGAGCTACGCATTGGCTCACTGAACGAGAATGGCGAGCGAAACGAGATCTCGGTGGTGCCGGTGGCGTTGAGTGACGACGAGCCGCCGCCGCCCGGGGCATACGCCGCCTACGAGCTCGAGATCAAGGTCAAGCGCCAGGCGCAGGATCTCGTCTTCGTTCTTCACGATCCGCTCGGCGATACGATTCTAGCCGCGGCGACCAAGCTCGCGCTCTAGGGGCGGAGCGCCGACTTCGGCCGTTCGTGGGCAAGTCAAGCGCGAAACTCGTAAATCTAGGTTAGCCTCGGGGAAGGAGGGAGCCGATGAATCGCAAGATAGCCATGGCGTGTTTCGGAATGTGGGCGCCTTGTCTCCTCGCCTCCGGAGCGATCGCTCAGGAACGGCCGGCGGGCGTTTTCGGAGAGCGCCTCGAGGTGCGTGTGGTCAACGTCGAGGTGGTTGTGGAAGATAAGCAGGGCAACCGGGTCTCGGACCTCGCCGAGGATGACTTCCGGCTTCGGGTGGACGGCAAGGAGGTGCCTATCGGCTTCTTCTCCGAGATCTCGGAGGGTCGGCTGCTCGAGAAGAAAGTGCTGGCATCCAAGGAGAAGATGCCAGCCGCCCCGAATGTAGGTGTCGAGGCCGGGCAGCGCGTCGGCACCAGCTACTTGGTATTCATCGACGACTATTTCACCAAGATCGCGCGAGACCGCAACCAGGTGATCCAGGGCATCGTCGAAAGTCTCGATCGACTGGGTCCGGAGGATCGAATGGCTATCGTCGCCTTCGACGGCAAGCGGATCGAGATGCTGACCTCCTGGACCCAGTCCGAGCTGCGCTTGAGGTCGACCCTCGAGCAGGCGATACGGCGTAGGGCGCGCGGCTTTACCTCAGCGTCCCTTGTGAATGCGACCGACGCGACAGGGAGCTTCGAGGTGACGGAAGCGGGCTCGGTCCAGGACACCAGGGACGATCCGCCAGCTCCCACCTTTGAGGGCATTCGTGCAGCGAGTCGTGAGGCCGACGCCTGCGCGACGATCAACTTCCTGGAGCGGCAGCTGAAGCGAGTGACCTCCGGGGTCACCGCGACCCTGCGCAGTTTCGGGTCGCCGCCGGGACGCAAGGTGATGTTGCTTCTCTCCGGCGGCTGGCCAAGCTCCGCATACGAATACGTTATGGGCGCCACTCCGGCGATTCACCGCACCGGTGAGTGCGGCCACCAGGGGCCGAAGCTCCTCCGCCCCATGTACGAAGTGGCCAACCTGCTCGGCTATACGCTCTATCCGGTAGACGTTCCGGGCAATACGGGGCTGGATGACAGTGTCGGTGTGACCATCTTCAGGGCTCCTTTTCGGGAGTCCGAAGTACAGGCCACACTCGCGGTCCTTGCGGTCGAGACCGGTGGGCAGGCGATGCTTGGTGAGTCGCGCCTGAAGGCCTTCGATACCGTGATCGAAGACACCCGTTCCTACTACTGGCTCGGTTTCACGCCCGATTGGCAGGGCGACGACAAGAATCACAAGATCAGGCTCGAGGTGACGCGCCCCGGGCTCAAGGTCCGCTACCGCGAGGGGTTCCAGGATCTGTCACGGTCGAAGGAGCTCGGCTTCATGGTCGAGAGCGCGCTCTATTTCGGCGACTTACCAGGAGCCAATCCGCTCGAGGTGCGGCTAGGGCCGGTGCCCAAGAAGGGGCGCAGGGTCGAGGTGCCGGTCGAGATCCGAATTCCGATGGACGAGGTCACTATGCTGCCCTATGAGGGTCGTTTCGTCGCCGAGCTCGAGCTGAGAATCGGCGCGCTCAACGATGCCGGGGAGCGCAACGAGATCTCGGTGGTGCCGGTGGTCTTGAGTGGCGACGAGCCGCCCCCGGCCGGGGCCTATGCCACCTACGAGCTCGAGATCAAGGTCAAGCGTGAGCCTCAGGACCTGGTGTTCGCCCTGCACGATCCGCTGGGCGACACGATTCTGGCGACCTCGACCAAGCTGGGGATCTAGCGGCCCCTCGTTACGAACGCTGGTGAGAAGGGCAGGCTAGTCCGTAGCGGCCTCTTCCGAATTGAGTACGCCCAGGATATAGCTCGTGCTGTCGAAGTAGCGCCGAGCTGCTTCACGAACCGAGTCGCGGGTTACGGCCTCGATCTTCCGGTCGTATTCGAGGATCTCGGTAAGCGGCAGGTCGTTGATCTGCTGGAGGTGGAGAGCCCCGAGCCAGAAGCCGTTGCGCTCGAGCGCAGTCTCGCGCGACCGCCGCTGGATCTCTCGCACCTTATCGACGGTCGCCTGCGTCGGTCCCTCGGTCCTCAGGCTGTCGAGCTCGGCAAACGCCGCCGACAGGAGCTCTTCGGTTCGATCGGGATCGCAGGTAAAGCTGATGCCCGAGTTGTATCGACCTTTTGGATAGCGGCGGAGGCTGGAGTAGACGCGCACTCCGTAGACGCCGCCCAGATCTTCCCGCATGACTTCACGCAGCCGGATGCGAAGCGCATCGGCCATGGAAGACGCGATGTGAGCCTGGAGCGGGCTCCAGTCGGCGAAGCCGTGGAAGACAATTCGCACGTTGCTTTTGGGCTCGATGCCTTTGCGCACCTCGAACTCGCTGACGCCAGGCTCGGCGTAGGCCTCGACGTCGCGAAATGTCTCATTGCGGTGGATTGCGGGCAGGGAAGCCAGCCAGGTCTCGACCAGCGGGCGGACCACGTCCAGCTCGAAGCTCCCGACCATCGTAAAGACGAAATCGGAGGCGTCGGCAAAGCGATCGTTGTAGATCTCGAGGGCGCGATCGAGATTGACCTCGTCGTAGGTTTCGATCGTGAACAGCCGGCGCCGGGGATGCCCCTTGAAGGTCACCTCGTTCCACTTCTTGTTGAACCAGAAGCTCGGCGACGCCTCCTGGTTCTCGAGATTGCCGCGGGCGGTGCTGAGGTAGGACTTGAAGGCCCGCTCGTCTCGCCGAGCTCCGGTGAACTTCAGGTAGATGAGTTGAAACAGCGTCTCGAGATCGCGTGGCGAAGCGCGGCCGCTGATTCCCTCGCTGATCTCACCGACGAACGCGTTGACGCCGGCGACCTTGCCGGTCAGAGCCTTGCCGAGCTCAATGGAGTCGAAGTTGCCGAGCCCCATCTCTGCCGCCACGGCGGTGGCCTGGATGGCCGAAATGTAATCCTGTTCGGGGACCAGAGAATGGCCGCCGGGGCTGTACCCTCGAATCAGAACCTCGTCGTTCTTGAAGTCGGTCGGTTTGAGCAAGAGCTGCGCACCGTTCGAGAGCTGCCATAGAGTGGCTCCGATCTCGGCGATGGCCTCTTCCGACACGATGCTGCCGGGCTCGGGCTGCCTTTCGACCAGCGGCTCGTCGCGGGTCCTATCCACCCAGGGGGTGACGTCCAGCTTCTCGGCGGCGGCGAACAAGCCCAGCAGCTCGGCCTCTCGAGGGATTCCGGCTTCGTCGGTGTCGGGGCCGCTCAGGAGGATGATCCGGTTGGTGTCGGTGATCCACTGACCGGCCCGCGCGTTGACCTCGGCCAGCTCGATACCCGGCATCAGCCGAGTGTAGAGGTCGCGAACGAAGTCGATGCTCGGGATCGGTGCCTGATCCAGGAAATGGCGAGAGTAGCCGCCGACGTAACGGGCGGACTCCTGCTTGTCGCGCTCTTCCCAAAGGCGCTCGATGCCGCGCAGCATGTTGGTCTTTGCTCGCTCCAGCTCGCTTGCCGAAAAGCCGTGCTCCGCGACGCGCTTGGCCTCGGTGAGAAGCGTCGTCAGGCCTCGGTCGACGCCTCCGTCACGAACACCCGCCGAGATGCTGTACATCGCCTTGGTTCTGCCCAGGGGCCCCGAGCCGGCGAAGCCATACTGGTAGGGGGGGTCGGCTTCCTTGGCGAGCTCGCTCAGGCGTGCGTTCATCATGGCGTCGTAGAGATTGTCGATGAGGTCTCTGCGCGCATCGCCGACGGATCGGGTCTTCTGCAAGGGTCGCTTGTAGCCCACAGTGACTCTCACGGCGGTGGCCTCCTCATCGGTGACGATCGAGGTCAGCGTTTCGTCGTGGCCGGGGACCGGGGACTCGGTGCGTGGACGGGGTTCCTCCGGCATCGGAATGCGACCGAAGTGCTCTTCGATGCGCCCGATGGTGTCGGTCTCATCGAAGTCACCCACGGCTACGACGGCCATGAGATCTGGGCGGTACCAGTCGCGGTAGAAGCTCCGGAAGGAGTCATGGGGAGCTTTCTCGAGGATCTCTCGCTCACCAATCGGCAGGCGCTCGGCGTAGAGAGAGCCGTGGAAGATCACCGGAAACTGCCGGTCGCGAATCCGGCTGTTGGCGCCCCGTCCGAGGCGCCACTCCTCGACCACCACGCCCCGCTCCTTGTCGATCTCCTCGCCGTCGAAGCTGACCCGATGCGCCCAATCCTCCAGGATTTGAAACGCGGTCGCGAAGATCTCGTCATCGTCCGTGGGCACCTCGAGCATGTACACGGTCTCGTCGAAGCTGGTGAAGGCATTGACGTCGGCGCCGAAGCGCATCCCGATCTTCTCCAGGTAGTCCACCAGTTCCTGCTTGGCAAAGTTGTGCGTGCCGTTAAAGGCCATGTGCTCGACGAAATGAGCCAGACCGCGCTGGTCCTCGTCTTCGACGATGGATCCGGCGTTGACCACCAAGCGGAGGGAGGCTCGGTTTTCGGGCTTGCCGTTGGCGCGGACGTAGTAGGTGAGGCCGTTGTCGAGTTTGCCGATGGTGACGTCCGGGTCGACGGGGATCACCGCGTCTGAAGCGAACCGGTCGACATCGGTGGCAGCCGCGGCCTCGCCTCCGGCGGTGGCAGAGGGTGGCGGAAGTGTCGGCGAATCGGGGGCTGGAGCCTGGGGATCCGGCAGCGCCGCGCTGCAGCCGAGGAGGACGCCGAGTGCAAGGAGAGCTAACGCGGCCGGGACCGCCAGGGCTGGGTGCTTCATGGTTGTGTACCTTTTTTCATCGGTGCTGGAGAACGGTCGTTTCGAGGGTTCGCCGATCAGCTTCGGCCGGCGGTGGGGGGAATACTAGCCCGGCCGGTCCGGAAAGACGGAATCAGCCCAGGGACACAAGCCCACGAATAAGGGGTCTGAAAAATCGCGGTTGCGGCAACGGCGAAGAGGCCTGATAGGTTCTCTCCAGAGATTATCTATGGGCGAGACGAGGGGGACCGGCATGAAAGAGAGATTGACGTTCTTGTTCCTCCTCTTGGCCATGATGGCGCCGGACAGGGCTCTGGCTCAGGGGGTCCGCTTCAAGGGAGTCGTCACCGACGAGGACGGCAATCCCGTAGTGGGAGCGTTGGTCAAGGCGGAGGCGATCGCGCTGAATACCTCGATATCCGGCTCCGGCACGAGCAAGAAGGATGGGCGCTATGGATTGTTCGTGATGCATCCGGCCCGTCGGTACCGGATCACGGTGACCAAGGACGGGTACAAGGTATTCGCCGAGCTGTTCGATGCTGGGAGCACGTGGACCAAAGAACACTTGCGGATCGAGCGAGACTTCACGCTCGAAAAGGGCTCGGGCGGTGGTGGGGTTCAGATTCCAGAAGACGTTCGCGGCATTTACAACAAGGGGATCACCGCCTACAACGAGCGCGACTGGGATACCGCTCGCGCCAAGTTCGAGAGGGTACTGAAGATCCGGCCGAGGCTGGCCGCGGCCCACCATGTGCTCGCGCAAACCTGCGTGTTTCAGGGCGACAACGACCAGGCCCTGGCCTCGGCGAAGAAGGCGGTCGAGCTCGAGCCCGAGAATCGCCAGGCGCTCGAGCTTCTGATGAAGATTCATCGGGGACTCGGCAACGACACCGAGGCCGCGGAGATGGAGCGAGCGCTCGAGGCGCTCTCCGCCGAGTCCGAGGATTAGGCGGAGCCTGCGAGCGGAGTCACTCTGAACGCGCCGCGTCCGGTATGGCCGAACGGCAGGTTTCCTGCCGCCGCTACTCGGAGCAGGGCTCCCAGGCCAGCGGGATCATCTTCTCGGCGGTCTCCAGGTAGATGAGCGCTCGGAATTCCTCGCGCGGCACCATGAAGTTTCCGTTCAAGCTGTAGAACTGGTTGGGCACGAGAAATGGATCTTCGGCATCCGGAAAGTCGAGGTCGATGAAGAGAAAGAGCTCGTCGAATTGCCGCAGGCTCGCTTCGACCGATGGGAACCGTGAGACGCCGGTCGAGCCGCAGCCGACTCCGGGCCAATCGATCTTGCTCTCGTAGGCAACGAGTCCGAGCGCTTCGTACTTGTCGCCCAGGCTCTCCTTGAGGAAGACGCCCATCGTGTCGGGGCCGGTCAGGAATTTCCCGCCCGCAGCTATGTGGCCGTTGTGGGCCCAAAGGGCGGTCTTGGCTGCCGGGAACCGGAGCTCGCGGATCATTCGGGCAATGTAGGCCATGCCCAGATCGCGCGCCTCGTAGGACCGGCTGAAGCTGGTGTCGCGATGGAAGGTCTGCTCCTGCCACGACCGGAGGCCGACGATGTGAATCCTGGCCCACTCGATGTCTTCGGCGGTCGCTCGTCCCTTCCTGATCAGTCTGCGGGCGCGGCGGTCGAGGAATTCCCAATCGCGGTCCAGAGCGTCGAGGCAGCGCTCGTGCCGCAGCTCCGGGATTGGAGTCTGTCGGTTGGCGAAGTAGTCGCCCGCCGAGGTGGAGCTACCGCCTTCGCAGTTGTCCAGCCATCTGATCTTCCGGCTGTTCGCGTCGACGCCGAACTGTCTGAGAAGGCTCCTGAGACGCGGGGCGTCGTCCCAACCTTGCTGATGGTCGAAGCCGTAGAAGTAGACCGGGTCGCCGGCGTGCTTGCGGTTGTATTCGCACATCCACTGGACGAGATCGCGCACGCTCTCGTTCTGCCAGACCCCGAAGAGACCCTGCAGGGCCGACTCCGGGGAGCCCTGACAGTCCTCCACGTACCGCGCCACTAGCTCCGCCTCCACCCACGGGCTCTCGAATCCGAACGCGCGGAAGCCGCGTTTCTCGACCAGGTACTTGAACAGCCGGAACTTGGCCCGGGAGAATCCGCGCGTCGTGTGCACGTCCTCACCGAGTCCGAGCACGTCGATGTCGCGGACTATCTTCTTGAGCGGCTTGAGGTCGCCGATGGGAAGGGTCTCCTCGATGCCATTGAGCCGGTGAATACCGGGCTGAATCTCTTGGCCGGCCGCCGGGGCCGGCATCGAGGCCCGGGCGACCAGACTGATCAAGCCGAGCCAGAGCGGCGCCGAGCAGAGGAATCTTGTCGAGGGCATCAGGCGTTGGCTGTCCGCTCGTCTACTTGAGCTTGAGCTCGAGAATGCCGCCTGCCGGGGAACCGGCAAAGGACTCGCAGTGGCGTGAGGAGGTACGGCGGTCGGTCCAGAACACCCTGCCGTCGTCGAGACGGCGCCAGGTGACACCATAGGTCCGGCCGTTGCGAAGTCCGCAGACGTTGACCGGTTTGCGGCCACCCATGGCGGCGGGTTGATAGACCAGGAACCGGCGGCCGTCGGGGAGGCTGGAGGTGCCGGGATCCGCGGTCGTGAAGAGGGAGTAACCCGCCGATGAAACGGAGCCCGGATGCCCCGGCTGGGTGTTTGCCTGCGGAATGCTGCCTGCGAGGTCCACCCTTCGAGCGACGCGAGCGATGATCTTGAGAGTCCGCACGAGTTTCTCCGCCCGCTCACGGCCGCGATCGAGATCGCAACGGCCTCGCCACCAGGGCAGGCTATCCTCGCCTCGGGGGGCGGTCAGAGCGATTGGGTGCAGGCCTCTGAAGAAGCTCTTCCAGGCCCAGTCGGGGTTGGCGGCAAGCGGCGCCAAGTGGTCGGAGTCGGCGATGACGACTCGAGAACCTTCGGCCGCCGGAGGTTGGGCGTTGCGCACCGGGTTGAAGCAGTGCCCGGCTGTCTCGACTCCGTAGCGGTCGGTATTGCAGGGCGAAACCAGATCGGCGCCGAAGGCGGGCCTCGGCATCGAGCGACCGCCGATGCAGCTGGCCCAGATCAAGTGCCGCCGGTTCCGGTCCTCGGGATCCAATGCCACCTTTTGCGTCTCGAGCTCTCGCAGACGGTCGATGACCAGGCGCGTCCAGGGGCCCGAGCCGCCTCCGAGCTCGTTGCCGACCTCCCAGACGAAGTTGTCGAGGTCGTAGAGAGCCTCGACCATCCGACGCAGGTACTCGTCGTGAATGGGCGCCAGCCTGGAGCCCGAGTGGTTTCTGACCTGGGTTCGTTGAACGTTGTTGCCTCTTCTCAGTGGGTGGTTGAGCCATGGGTCCGGGCGGCGGGTGCCGTCCCGATCGTCCACGCTCCAGCTTTGAAACAGCATGACGCTGGTGTAGAGGCCGTGTTTCCGGGCGGCCTCGAGGCGCGAACGGAGCCGCTCGAAGTAGCGTTCGTTCCACCTGGTCAGGTCGTAGACCCTTCGACCCTGAACGATGACCTTCTCGAATGGCAGGGGAGAGTAATAGCCGTCCGACCAGCTCCAGCCTCGGAAGAAGTTGAAACCGGCAGCTTCGAGCTCATCAAGCCAGGCCGCATAGTCGAAATCCGTGTGCCGCTGACCGTCGTCGTAGTCTTGAAAAGCGTGCCAGGTGTGCGGACCGACCAGGAGAATCGCCTCGCCCGAGTCATTGGTCAGATAGCGAGGGTTGACCGGATGGACCTTCAACAGCCCATCGACGCTGGCAGAGACAGCGGAGGGCAGGAATACAAGCAGAAGTAAGAGCCCACAGCTGGTCAATGTGCTCGATGGGGGTCGCATTGCGATTCCTAGGTGCAAGAGCTTGACCATGTGAACCTATTCTGTCGGAGTGAACGCCAGGCGACCGATCGAGGCCCCCTCCCCACAGTACCGCCCTCGACAGGAGTCGTCGATGTCCTCGATGTGGACCTCCTCGCCCAGCTTGCTGATCTGGAGCGTGCAGCCGCCGCCCTGGGCCCGATCTCGATACTCAAAGGCGTCCCCTCTGGCCCGCGCGATGCCCGACATGGCACACCGCTGTCGAGCGTCGGCGGTAATCTCAAACATGAAGCCAAGGTCACCTTCTTCGAGCGCGCGCAGGGTCAGGCGATCCTCGGCCTCGGTTTCGATGGGCTCGTTGCCGTGGAAGACAAATACGCGATGCCGCCGGCTGTAGTCGCCGGCCAGGGCCCGGGAGTCAGGGCCGGAACAGGCCGCTGACGTCAAGGCGATTGCCGACAGCAAGGTGATCCACGGCCTCACGGCTGCACTCTAACGCCGAGCCGCCCTTGGAGGTGGGGGCCGGCCCTCTGGGAGGGTGTTTGAGAGCGTCGTCCGGCCTGCCAAAATTGACCGGTAGTGCGCGAGTTCACCGACGGCTCGACCGCGATCGTGCGCGGCGCGCTGGACGCCGGTTGTGATTTCTTCGCCGGTTATCCGATCACTCCGGCATCACCGATCCTCATGATGATGATGCGCGAGCTGCCTCCGAGGGGAGGCATCGCGATCCAGGGCGAAGACGAGATCGCCTCGATCGGGATGTGCATCGGCGCCGTGATGGGGGGCGCTCGCGCCATGACCGCGACCAGTGGCCCGGGGATCAGCCTCTACAGCGAGAACATCGGGCTGGCGATCATGGGCGAGGTGCCGCTGGTGATCGTCGACGTGCAGCGGCTGGGTCCCGCGACCGGTGGCGCTACCACAGTCGGCCAGGGAGATGTCCAGTTCGTGCGCTGGGCGACGGGAGGTGGCTACCCGATCATCGCGCTGGCGCCGTCGTCCGTCCCGGAGTGCTACCAGCTGACCCTGGAGGCGTTCCGACTGGCCGAGCGATTCCGATGCCCCGTTTTTCTGATGACCGATAAAGAGCTCAACATGACCGCGACCACGGTCGATCTCGAAGACTACGAGAGGGCCCGCCTCGGAGCCGGCGTCGGCCGGGAAAAAGAGCCCGAGCGGAGCGCCGAAGAGCCCTTTGAGCCCTACCGGTATGATCCGCCCGAAGCCGTCCCGCCTCTGGTTCCCTACGGCGACGAGCACATCGTTCGTTTCACCGGCTCGACTCACGACCAGAGGGCGTTCATCACCAAGGATCCGGAAACCGTGGGTCGCCTCAACCGTCATCTGAGGGCCAAGATCGACGACAACCTGGAAGAGATCGAGAGCGTTACGGCCGATCTGGAGCCCGGGGCCGAGACGCTCTGGTTGAGCTTCGGGTCGACCGCCGGTGCGATGCGCGAGGCGGTGGGGGAGGCTCGCGCCAAGGGTCGGAAGGTCTCGGCGCTAACGGTGCAGAGTCTGTGGCCGGTGCCCGAGAACTCGATCCGGGCGGCGCTGGAAACGGTGAGCCGAATCGTGGTCGCCGAGCTCAACCACGGCCAGTACCGGCGCGAGATCGAGCGCCTGGTGGCGAGCCGTGAATGGGGATGCACAGTGGAAGGCTTGCACCGGGTGGATGGCGAGCTGATTGCGCCCGAGCAGTTTCTGGAGCGACTGTCGTGAGCGGTAGCGCCACCATCACTCCGCTTGCGACTTTCCGCAACGACAGTCCCTATCCGTTTTGTCCGGGCTGCGGACACGGGGTGATCCTCAACCGCCTGAACGAGGCGCTTGTCCAACTGGACCTGGATCCTCACGAGGTCGTGCTGGTCAGTGACATCGGCTGCTCGGGGCTTTCGGACCAGTATTTTGCGACCAACGCGTTCCACGGCCTCCACGGGCGCAGCGTGACCTACGCCTGCGGCATCAAGCTGGCCCGTCCGGAGCTGACCGTGGTCGTGATCATGGGGGACGGAGGCACCGGTATCGGCGGCACCCATCTCCTCAACGCGGCCCGTCGCAACATCGGGGTGACCGTGCTCGTGTTCAATAACTTCAACTTCGGCATGACCGGCGGACAGCACTCGACGACGACTCCGCTGGCCGCGGTGACCTCGACGACCTTGGCCGGCAACCTCGAGCGCCCGCTCGACATCTGCGGCACCCTGGCGGTGAACGGCGCCGGCTTCGCCTACCGTGGGACCAGTTTCGACAAGCACCTCTCCGAACGGATAGCCGAGGGGATTCGGAGCCCCGGCTTTGCGATTCTGGACATCTGGGAGCTCTGCACGGCGTACTACGCGCCCAGCAATCAGCTCACCGGCAAGGCACTCTTCGGAATGCTCGAGGAACTCGGGCTGCCCGTCGGCGTGGTGGGACGCAACGACGTCGAAGACTACGGTGACGCGTTTCGGCGGGCACATCCGGTCGTTGGGAAGAGGGCCGTTCCGGGTCTCGAGCCCCTGGAACCGGGGTTCGAGGCGTCACTCGACAAGCGCTTCGAGCTCGCGGTGGCCGGATCGGCCGGCGAGAAGGTGCGCTCGGCGGTGCGGCTGGCCGCCCGGGCTGGGATTCTCTCCGGCCTCCGGGCGACCCAGCGCGACGACTATCCAATCACCGTTCAGAGCGGACACAGTCTGTCCGAGCTCATTCTGTCGCCCGTGCCCTTTGCCTACAGCGGGATGCGCAAGCCCGACGCTCTGCTGGTGCTGTCCGAGGATGGCCTCAAGAAGGCTCAGGGGTATCTCGACGCGATGGGAGCGGAGGATCGTGTGTTTGCCATACCGGGACTGAGGCCCCAGACTCGGGCCTCGCTGACGATCGTGGATCCTCGGCAGGCGGCAGTCCGCGTCACGCGCCACAATCGATCGTTGGTCGCTCTTGCCGCGATGCTGTCCGAGCTCGATCTGTTTCAGTTCGCGGCCTTGGAAGCGGCCGCCGGTCTCCTTGCGCCCGCCTACCGGGCCGCCTGCCTCGAAGCGATCCTGGCGGGGCGGGCGCTGGGCGCGATCGATCAGTGAACCGTGCCGGCCTCGCAGAGCGTGAACGCCGCGATAGCCGCATCGAAGACCTCGCCCCCGGCAGTCACCATCTGGTAGCTGCCCTCCATCTTGCCTACGTCGGTGGTGAGCGGACACCCCGAGGTGTACTCGAATGACTCACCGGGCGCGAGTACCGGCTGCTCGCCGACGACGCCCGGTCCGCGCACTTCCTCGACGCGTCCCTCGCCATCCGTGATGATCCAATGGCGGGTCAGCAGTTGAACGGTCTCCGAGCCCCGATTCTGGATCGTGACCGTGTAGAGGAAAAACCACTGCGACAGCTCGGGCTGGGAGCGATGTGGGTCGAATCTGGGCTCCACGTGGACGCTGATCCCCCGGGTTACGGCGTCCGATGCGAAGCCGGCCGTTGTTCTCGAAGACGGCATCGGGTCATCTTCTATCACGTTCAGCCGGGGTGTCGAGCAGTTGCCGGTAGTCTTGGAGGATGAGCATGAGAGGATTCGTTCTGGCCGCCGGTGTCGTCGGCCTGCTGCCGGTTGCCGGGCACTGCGAGCCCCATCTGATGCCCGTGCCTGAAGGCAAGGCGCCGAGGATCTATCTGTTGATCGGGGGGGGGATCCCTCGGCCGCCAGCTTCCGCCAGGCCGAGTCGAGCTTTCGGGAAGGCGGTCTAGAGGTGGAGCTGCGAGTCGTGCCGGGCCTGGGCCACGCGTTCCCGAGACGCTCCACGGCCGAGCTGCGCAAGGCATTGCAGTTTCTGCTGACGACGCCCCGGGTCGAGGCGCCGGAGCCATCCTGAAGCTCCCTTCCTAGACCCTGTCCCCCGTCTTGGTGGCCTCGTAGGTGGTTCGGCCACTGTTGAGGTCGATGGCGGCGTGCAGGATCATCGGAGCCCAGAGCGCCCCGGTGAGCACGAACAGACCGGCCATCACCAGCCCCACGAGAGAGACGCTCGCGAGCGACCTCGGTCCCTGGTAGAGGTGCCCGAGGGAGAAGAGAACCGTGGAGCCGATCAGGGCCCACCAGATGCCGCCGAAAGCCGCGACCGCCCAGATCGCGTAGCCTCGATAGACGATCTCCTCGCAGATCCCCGCGGTGACGGACAGCACCCGGAAGGTCTTCAGCTCCCGTTCGGTATGGGGGACCAGCTGCTCGAGGTGCCCCATTCTTCGCCGCACGGATTCGAGCGATTCGGGGTTGCTGGTGACGGTTGCAGCCTGGATGAACAGTAAGATCGTGGCCACCAGAGCCAGGCCCGTTCCTAGCCAGAAGCGCCAGCCATTGTCGAAGCCGAAGCCCAGCTCCGGGAGCCCGCGTCCGGCCCCAAGCCATACTGCCAACAAAATCACCACCGTGACCCACTCGAGCACGATGGTCTGGCTGTAGGTGCGCAGTCGGACGGCTTCGTCTCCCGCCGCCAGCCTGCGAACCATTCTCCGATAGCCGACAACCGCAATCAAAGGCAGCAGGATGGCGAGGTAGGACAAGACGGCGATATCAAACCAGCGGAGCACGCAGCGAAGCCTCCCTTGGGTTCCGGGTAAGTCTGACACACGACCTCCTGCTAGACTCGCGCGAGTTCTGGTTCAATCAAGAGAGGGTTCGGATGAGCTTGCCTGAATTCACGATCGGTATCGAGGAGGAGTACCAGATCGTTGATCCGGAGACGCGCGAGCTGACCTCGTTCGTTCAGGAGTTCTTGGAGCAAGGCAAGCATGTCCTCAAGGACCAGATCAAACCCGAGTTCCTGCAATCGCAGGTCGAAGTAGGAAGCAAGATCTGCCGCACGATAGCCGAGGCGCGAGAGGAGTTGGTGCGGCTGCGCTCGGCGGTGGTGGGGGTCGCGGAGAGGAACAACCTCCAGGTGCTCGCGGCGAGCACGCATCCTTTTTCTAGCTGGGCGGACCAGGAGATCACGCCCAAGGAGCGCTACTACAAGCATCGTGAGCACTTGGCTTACATCGCGCAGCGTCTTCTCATCTTCGGCATGCACATCCACATCGGAATCGAGGATCCCGACCTGCGCATCGACCTGATGGATCAAGCTCGCTATTTCTTACCGCACCTGCTGGCTCTCTCGGCCAGCTCGCCCTTCTGGCTCGGGCGCGATACGGGCCTGAAGTCCTACCGATCGATAGTCTTCGAGAACCTACCGCGGACGGGGCCGCCACCGGCCTTCCAATCCTGGTCCGAGTACCAGCGCTTCATCGACACCCTCATCAAGACCAATTGCATCGAGGACGCGACTCGCATCTGGTGGGACATCCGGCCGCATCCCAGCTTCCCGACGCTCGAGTTTCGTGTCACCGACATCTGCACCAAGGTCGACGAAGCGATCTGTATCGCCGCCTTGACCGTGGCGATCGTGGCCAAGCTCTACCAACTGCGCCAGAAGAACCAATCCTGGCGTCGCTATCGGCACCACCTCATCGCGGAGAACAAATGGCGGGCGGTACGCTGGGGCACCGACGGCAAGCTTCTGGACTTCGGAAAGGGCGAAGAAGTGCCGTTCGAAGTTCTCGCCCGTGAGGTCGTGGACCTGGTCGAAGATGTCGCGGACGAGCTCGGGATCTCGGAGGAGATTGCCTACGTCGAGACCATTCTCGCCGAGGGTACGAGCGCCGACCGCCAGCGCAAGGTGTATGCCGAGACCGGTGACTTCAAGGCAGTCGTCGACCAGCTGGTCGCGGAAACCCGCGCAGGCTGCCGGTAGGGACGGGGCCGTGCCCTGAGGTTGCCTGGCGGGCCGATACCACCCAGTTGGGTGTGGCGCCTGGTTTCGGTGAGCCGTAGCCTGGATTCGCGCCGATCGGACGGCGCCCAGGACTGAGGAGGACGAAATGAAACATGCGGTATCCGGATACCAGATCTGGCTCTTGATCCTCGCCGTCGTCGGGCTGTTTTGCGCAACCGCCACGCAGGCCTCCGCTCAAGAGGAAGATGTAGCGAAACTGATCGAGCGAGGTCGGAAGAGCTACCTGACGCATTGCGGCTCCTGCCATGGCATGGAAGCGAAGGGGGACGGCGTCATCGCGCCCTACATGAAATCGATGCCATCGGACCTCACCCAGATCAACGAGCACAATCAGGGAGAGTTTCCCTTTGATGCCATCTACGACATTGTCGACGGTCGGGACGTGCCGGGACACGGCACCCGTGTCATGCCGGTTTGGGGGCCAGCCTTCATGGGCATGGACGAGACCGCGAGCAAGAAGGTGGTAAAGGAGAAGGTCATCGAGCTGGTCTATTACCTGAAGTCGATTCAGCCTCCGATTTCCGGCCTGTCTCCGATGATGGGAGGCGACCCGAACTAGGTCGGCTTCAACTCCGAGCCGGGGAACCTGAAACCCGGATTCCCGCGGCCAGCAGCTCTTCCACCGCCCGCTTGCCGTCACCCGGATTGAGATCGACCGAGCGCGTGGCCTCGAGTATCACGGTCGTCGACAGACCCGCGTCAGCGGCGTCCAGAGCCGTGGCTTTGACGCAGTAGTCGAGAGCCAGACCGAGCACGACCGCGCGTTCGATCGAGTGGCTCTCGAGCAGTCCCGCCAGTCCGGTTTCCGATCTTTTGCCGGTCTGGGGATCGCGGGTGGAGAAACCGGAGTACCCATCTTCGCCGCCGGTGCCCTTTCGGATCGACGGTCCGTCGACGTCAAGCTCCGGGTGAATCTCCGCGCCCCATTCGCCACCGACGCAGTGGACCGGCCAGATACCGCCGTCCTTCTCGAAATGGGGCGTCGATCGGGGATGCCAATCCTGGGTGTAGACGACCAGGGCACCCGCTCTTCTGGCACGGGCGATCTCCTGGTTGATGGGTTGGATGACCTGCTCGCCGCCGGAGACGTAGAGGCTTCCCTCGGGATCGGCGAAGTCGTTTTGAACGTCGACGACGATGAGCGCGGTCCGCTGGTCGTAGTGAGGCACTTCCGGGGTCCCTTCGGTTCGAGTCTAGGATATCGTCAACTCGTGAAGCGAGCGGATCGCAGGGTCGCCGAGGGACTTCTTCTCACCGATCAGTATCACCTGACCTCGGCCCAGATCTACTATCGACTGGGGCTCACCGAGCAGCGGGTGCAGTTCGACTATTTCTTCCGGAGATATCCGAACTACGGTGACCACCAAGCTGGATTCTGCGTCTTTGCCGGCTTCGAATGGCTACTTGACTGGATGGAGGAGGCCCGAGCGGGCGAGCGCGAGCTGGAGTTCTTGCGCGGCCAAAAAACGAGCGCCGGCGAGAGGCTTTTCGAAGACGGTTTCCTGGATTGGCTGCGCAACGAGGGTGACTTTTCCTCGATATCCATCGAGGCCGTGCCCGAGGGCCGGGTGGTCCACGCCAACGTGCCGTTGGTCGTGGTGCGTGGGCCGATGGCGATGGCCCAGGTTCTCGAAACGCCGCTTCTGAACCATCTGAACTACCAGACGCTCATCGCCACCAAGGCGGCTCGCGTCCGGGCCGCCGGCCGGGGACGCCCGCTTCTGGAGTTCGGTCTGAGGCGCGCCCCCGAGCGCGGGGCGAGTGCCGGCACCCGCGCGGCCCTCATCGGAGGGGCCGACTTCTCCTCGAACGTGGGCGTCTCGCACCTGCTCGGTTTCCAACCCAAGGGTACGCACGCCCATGGTCTGGTGCAGCTGTTCATGGCTCTCGGTGAGGGCGAGCTCGGTGCGTTTCGCGCCTTCGCCGAGAGCTACCCGGACGATTGCCTGCTGCTGGTGGACACGGTCGATACGCTGGAGAGCGGCGTGCCGAACGCGATTCGGGTCTTCGAAGAACTGCGGCGCAAGGGGCACCGACCGGTCGGGATCCGGCTCGACTCGGGTGACTTGGCCTACCTCGCCATTCGCTCCGCGGTGATGCTCGACACCGCCGGCTTCGAGGACGCCGTAATCACGCTCTCGAGCGGGCTGGACGAGCTCGCTATCTGGCAGATCTTGACCCAGATCGAAGAGGAGGCGCCTCGCTACGGCGTCGACGCCGACGCGTTGATCAACCGCCTGGTCTACGGCGTCGGAACCCGGCTGGTCACCTCCGGCTCGGACAATATCGACGGTGTCTACAAGGCGGCAGCCGTCGAGCTCGATGGCTCCTGGCAGCCGCTGTTGAAAGTGTCGGAGAGCCCGGCGAAGACGGTCAACCCAGGAGACAAGCGCCTGTGGCGAGTGTACGATCGGCGCGACACCGCGACAGTCGACGTGCTCGCCCTGGCTTCGGAGAACGTGGTCGAGGCGGGGAGGCTCGAGCTTCACCATCCGATTCGCGAGGATCTGACGCGGACTCTAATGGCCTGTGAGATCTCGTCGGTCGAGCCGCTTCTTGCCGACGCCGTGCGTGACGGCGAGCCGGTTGGACCGCCTCCCTCGATCGAGGAGATGCGAGCGCGCCGGCAGCGGGACCTGTCGCGGCTCGACCCGGGCGTGCGCCGGTTGGTCAATCCTCACGTCTACCATGTCTCGTTGACCCGAGAGCTCTGGGAGCTGAAGCAGAATCTGGTCACCGAAGCGACACGAGGCGCCTAGCCCCGACCGGATACCGACGGTCCAGGCGCGCCCGGTCCGGTCGGTTGCCCGTCTACGCGCCGAGGCCAGCCGCTTCGCCGAGGTAGACGGCGAAAATCAGGATCGCGATGGCGACCAGCAGAAGCTTTCCCAGCAGCGGGGCGGCGAAACGAAGCCAGCGCCCGTATGGAATCCGGCCGAGGGCGAGCGTCCCCATCACCAGAGCGCTTGTCGGCACCAGCATGTTGCTGAAGCCGTCGCCGAACTGGTAGGCGAGCACGGCGACTTGCTGGGGAACTCCGGTGAGAGTCGCCAGAGGCGACATGATCGGCATGGTAACGAACGCCTGGCCGCTGCCGGATGGGATGAAGAAGTTGCAGACGCTTTGAACGGCGAGCATCCCCACGGCCGAGACGGCCGGGCCGGTCCCCTCGAGAAGCGACGCGATCGAGTGGATGACGGTGTCGATGATCTGGCCGTCATTCAATACCACCTCGATGGCGCGGGCGAAGCCGATAATCAGCGCGGCGGCGGTCATCTCGCCGGCGCCGTGGATGAAGGTCTGACTGGTCTTGACGGGAGAGAGCCTACCGATGGCAGCGGCCAGAACACCGATCGCGAGGAAGATCGTCAGGAGCTCGCGGATGTACCAGCCCGCGGTCGAAGCCCCGATGACGAAACCAACGATGCCGAGCACGAACACGAGTAGGATCGCCAGTCTCGTGCCGGTGAGCCGTATGTCGTCAGGGGCCTCGAAGCCGTCGCTGTAGTCGACATCCGCGACCAGGCTGGTCGAGGGGTCGCGGCGGACCTTGAGTGCGTAGGTGTAGACATGCTGAAACCCGACCGCGAGGAAGATCACCAGGAGCCCGAGGCGAAACGGCCAGCCCGAGGTGGGCGCGAGCCCGGCGATGTCCTGAGCAATCAACACGCCAAAAGGGTTGGTGCCGGCGCAGGCCCAGCCAATGCCGTAGGGCACCCAGATCATCCCCATGGCGACGATGGCGTCCATCTTCATCGCCAGGCTCATGGTGATGAGAATTGGGATCAGCGGTACATACTCCTCGCCCATTCCGATGGTCCACGAGCCCATGCCGAACAGCACCAGACAACCGCCGATCAATACCCAGGGGCTTCTGCCGAGCTTGGCCACCGCCGTGTGCAGGAAGGCGTCGATGGCTCCGGTGGCGCGCAGGACGGCGATGACTCCACCGACCAGAAAGACCAGGAAGACGATCTCCTGGGCCGCTTCGAGGCCCTTGGGAACCGCGGTCAGAAAATGCCACGGCTTGAGAGCTACCTCGTCTTGGGCGCCGACCGCAGCGTAGCTGCCGGGGACCACCATCTCGCGCGAGGGGTTCTTCGGATACGGCTCACGCTCGAACTTGCCCTGGGGCACGGCATAGGTCAGCAGCTGAGCGATGATGACGATCGAGAAGATCAGGACGAGAGAGTCGATAACCCAGCGCTTTTTCTTGGTCATGGGGTTCTCCTTGGCGGACAGCCTGCGCGACTGTCGGCGATGTGTCGCAGCTCGAGGTGCGTCTCGGTCGTGGCGTCGGCATTCTAGCCCGGATTGTTTCTGGGAATTGGAGCGTCGAGGCGAAAAGAGGCTCGGAGCCGGTTGGTGCAGGAGGCCGTTCGCTTCGGCATTGTCGAGCCCTCCATAGACAGAACGTCCAGCGATCTCCTAGTCTGACTCCGGCGAGTTCTCGCCGATGTCCGAGTCGCACTTTGGAGACCCACCTGATGAACAACGCCGACTTTCTTGCTGAGATCGATCTGTTCCAAGAACTGCCACTGGACCTGTGCCGGCTGGTCGCCGAGTTCTTCGAGACGATCGACTTCGAGGACGACGAAGTCGTGTTCCGGGTGGGGGATCCGTCCAGGCACATCTTCGTCGTGAAGACCGGTGCCGTGGTGCTGTTTTCCGACCGGAAGGGGGAGGTGGTCGGACTCAAGGCACGGGTCGAGCCGGGGGGCGTGTTCGGGGAAGTAGGTGTTCTGCAGGGCTCCGGTCGGACTCTATCGGCCAGGTCCTCGGGCTCAACGACGCTCTTGAGACTGAGTGGAGCGAGTCTGCTGGAGCTGGCTCATGGGTACGATTCCCTCGCTCTCAAACTGTCGAAAACAGCGCTCACCTATTCCTTCGAGAACCGGTCCTCCCAAGCCGAGCTGGCTCGGCGCAGAGAAGCGCGGGTTCGAATCGGCTGCCCTGCCGAGCTCCGGATGGAGAGTCATGAGCCACTACCGATACAGGTCGAGAACCTCTCGATGGGAGGCGTCTGCTTGAGTGGGTTGCCCGAAGGTTGGGATATCGAGAAGGGCGCTGCTCTGTCGATTGGGATCGATCCCGCAACCGCGCTCTTTAGCGCGCATGGCCGAGTCGCCTGGCGCAAGAACGACCGGCTCGGGATCGCGTTCACGGAAACTCCCCCCGATCACGAGCTGAGAATCGCCGGGGCCCTGCACCGGCTTCTAGGGCGACTTGACATCGTAGGCGAACAGACTGTCCTGCTCCCGCAGGTAGAGCCTCCCGCCTGAGATCACTGGATGAGACCAGCTCGGATGGCTCACACCCGGGATCTCGAAGCTGCCTCGCTCTCTGTAGCCCTCCGGACTCGCATCGACGAGAATCATCCGGCCGTTCTCATAGCGAAAGTAGATGCGCCCGTTGGCGTAGGTGACGGCCGCCGAGCGGTTGCCCTGATTGCGCTCAGGACCCCAGGCAACTTCGCCGTTTGCGAGCTTGACGGCGAGCGGGAAGCCGTTGTTGTGGCCGGTTCCCGTAAAGATGTAGCCGTCGTCGAGAATCATGCCGCCGTGGTGATTCTGGAAGGTGTTCGCCTCGAGGAAGTAGATCTCCTCGGCTTCGATGCCGCCCTCACCGTCGGGTTTCAGCCGAAGCAGGGCCGCGCCGGTGCCATAGCCGCTGGAGGCGAAGACGTGATCACCGTCCACGAGCGGAGTGGCGATATTGGCGATATCGTTGGCGACTCTGTTGTAGCCCCAGAGGAACTTGCCGGTTTCGGCCTCGATTCCGATCAGGCCGCGGCCGATGAACTGGACGTAGTGCTTGATGCCGGCGCCGTGCGAGATCACGGCCGAGGAGTAGCCCGCGCCGTAGGCTCCTTGCGAGCCCAGGCGGCCGATTCGCGCCCGCCAGATCTCCTCCCCGGTGGTCTTGTCGAGGGCGACCAGCGCGGCGCCGGTGACCCCAGGGGTCACGATGACACGATCGCCATCGACCAACGGTGATTCGGCGTATTTCCAGTCGGTAGTGCCCATTGCCTGCATCAAATGGCTGCCGAAATCCTCGGGCAGGCTTCGGCGCCAGACCTCGTCACCGGTCGCGGACTCGAGGCAGATCACATCGCCCTCGGTGTTGGTGACGTAGATATGCGCTCCGTCTACGGTCGGTGTCGAGCGCGGACCCAGATATCGATCGTTCCAGGTCGGACCGATCTTGCTGCTCCACAGCGGGCTGCCGTCTGCTTCCTTGAGGGCTTGCGCGTACTGTCCGTCTTCGTGGTCGCCGAGGGTGTAGATGCGGCCGTTGGAAACGGAGAGGCTGGAAAAGCCGGAGCCCAGGCCCGTGGCCTGCCATGCCAGGGGTGGACCGCCTTCGGGCCATTCCTGAAGAAGGCCCATCTCGGGCGAACGTCCATCTCGGGCGAGGCCCCGCCACTGGGGCCAATCGGCGGCGCCCAAGGCCGCCCCTTGGGCGATCGTTAGTGCTATCAGCAGGGCTGGGACGTGGGGTGGGCTCACGAGCGTATCCTTTAAGGTAATGGGTCAGGTAATGGCGGCGTTCTAGCTATTGTACGGAGACCGGGCGTGAGAGTTAACCCGAGCGCCTGTCGAATAGAGTTACAATCGCCCGAACTCCGGAAGGGGCGAGGCCAATGAAGATTCAGCAGATTCTTGCGGATAAGGGCAGCGACATCTGGTCGATTGGGCCCGAGGCGACGGTTTTCGAGGCCTTGGAGCTTCTGGCCGAGAAGAAGATCGGTGCGGTCGTGGTCGTGGAGGAGGGACGGCTGATCGGGATCCTGAGCGAGCGTGACTACGCTCGTAAGGTCGTACTGCTTGGCCGCGGCTCGCGCAAGACCCCGGTACGCGAGATCATGAGCCCGGATCCGTGCTGCGTTCGGCCGGATCAGACCATCGACGACGCCATGGCGCTGATGACGGCCAAACGAATCCGGCACCTGCCGGTGGTCGAGGGCGCCGAGTTGCTCGGAATCGTGACCATCGGAGATGTGGTCAAGGCCAAGATCGCGGACCAGGAGTTCGTGATCCAGCAGCTCGAGAACTACATCACCAGCTAACCCGTCGCGGCTCATGCTCGACGGCTCTCGGCCGATCACTACCCGAAAGGGTGTACCGGCAGCAGGCTCGGTTTGGTTAGCTAGCCACGAAGGAGGCAGGACATGGATGCCTTTGCTGTGAAGAAGAGCACCCTGGAGATTCGCGACAACCTCGCCAGCTCCTACGACGACATCTTCACGCCGCAAGCCCTGAAGGCCATGGCCTTTCTGGCGCCGTTCAACGAGGACCGGCGCACGGTGATGGCGGCCAGGATTGAACGGCGGGCCGAGCGCTTTCGAGACCGCAGGCGCATTGGTTTCCTGGATCCCAACGCGGTCATCCCGAGGACCCAGATCCGGGTCGAGGACGCCAGGGCCGGTCGGTTCGTCGGCAGCGAGATTCCCACCGACCTCGAGCGTCAGTGGATTCAGGGCACGGGGCCGGCGGCCAAGCCTCGTTCCCCGGTGGAGAGCAGCATTCGGAATGTCGCCTACGCTCTGCTCTCGGGGGCCGATGGTTGGATGTTCGATGGTGAGGACGCCCTCGGCCAGGTCGAGTCGATGTCACTCGACAACCAGCGCAACCTGATGTTGGCGATCGCGAGGGACGCCGTGTTCCTGCGTGCCGCGGAACAGGTGGCGGCCGAAATGAACCAATGGGCCGAAGGTTTCTTCGGCCGGCCGATCATCGACGACTGGCTCGAGCAACTCGACTTCACAACCAAGATCTTCAGGGCTCGGGGACTTCACCTGGACGATCGCCACGTTCGCAGCGCCGACGGCACCGGCTTCTCGGCTTCGATCGTCGACATGACGCTTTACGTCGTCAACAACTACCGGCTGCTGCAAGAGGCCGGCTCGTCGATCGTCCTCTATCTGCCCAAAATCCAGACCGCCGAAGAGGCCGCGCTCTGGAATCACATGCTCTCGGCTCTCGAGATGCATCTCGGCCTCGAAGAGGGCATGGTCAAGACCTACGTTCTGGTGGAACAGCTCGAAGCCAGCTTCCAACTCATGGAGATACGAGCCGTGCTCGGGAGCCGCTTCGTCGGTTACAACACCGGTCGCTGGGACTACATCAACAGCGTTTCGGACGCCATGGCGTGGGATCCGGACTTCGTCAACCCGAACATCGATGCCATCACCATGACCTACGGCTACATGCGCACCTACGAAGACCGCGTTCGCAGAGCCGTGAACACTCCCGATCTGAACGGTCGATGCGCCCTCTGGCAGGGGGGGATGGAGCCGAACATCCCCGTGGGGTCGAGCGGGGGTGTCGCGGCAGGCATGAAGCGCGCGGTCGCCGGCGGCCGTCGGGAAGAGGAGGCCGGCGCGAGCGGCAAGTGGGTGGCGCATTGGAAGATGGTCCACATCGTGCGCCCGATCTGGGAAGAGGTGGGGCAGGCAAACCAACTCGGCAGGGACTTCCCGGCGCTGACCTACACCGATGAGGACGCGGATGCCCTGGTGCGGCTCGAGCCGGCTCCGAGGTCGGTTCGCGGGGCCCGGGATCTGTTGAGCGTCGCCTTGCAGTACGGCAACGCCTTTTGCCAGGGTTTTCAGGCGGCTGCTCTCAAGCCAGCCGATTTCTTTGGTAACGACGACGTGCTCTACCTGATGGAAGACATGGCCACCGGCGAGATCCGGCTGAGCATTCTCTGGGAGTGGCTTCACAAGGCAGCGGCCATGACCGAGGCCGATCCGGAAGCCGGTGTCGCGGCCGGCGAGCGCTTCACCGCCGATCTCCTGGCGAGGCTTCTCGTCGAGGAGTACGAGAAGCTTCTTGCGGCGGACAACCGGGACGTGCACGACAATTCCAAGAAGACGACGCTGCCGATCGCCCGCGAGATCGTCCGGACCTACGTCACCGACGAGGTCAAGGCGCCCTGGTACATCGACCTTCTCAACCTCAACCTGGGCATTGACGACCTCGCCACCGCGGCGCAGCGGATCGAGAGCTACATGGACGCCTTTCGCCGCGACGGCACCCGGACGACCGAGAACCTGGACTTTGTCCGCAATCAGGCGGACGCCAACAACCAGGAGACGTGATGAGCTCATTGACGAACAGGATCGACCGAATCGAGAAGTGGTTCTCGAGCCCCCGCTTTGATGGGGTCTTGCGCTTGTACTCTCCGCGCGAAGTGGCCGAGCAGCAGGGCACCATCGGCAACGATTACCCGATCGCGCGCCAGGCCGCGGAAGCCTTCTTCGAGCGTTTGCGGGAGCTGTTCGGAGAGCGCAAGCAGATCACCACGTTCGGACCCTATTCTCCGGGGCAGGCCGTGACCATGAAGCGGCAGGGTATCGAGGGCATCTACCTGGGGGGTTGGGCCACTTCGGCCAAGGGGTCGGTTTGGGAAGACCCGGGTGCCGATCTGGCGAGCTATCCGCTGAGTGGAGTTCCAGAGGAGGCGGCGCCGATCGTTCGGGCCCTTTTGACGGCGGACAAGAACGACCACTTCGCCCGCGCTCGGATGAGTGAAGAGGAGCGGAAAGCAGCGCCCAGGGTCGACTATCGGCCGTTCATCATCGCCGACGCCGACACCGGCCACGGCGGCGACGCCCACGTCCGGAACCTGGTCCGGAGGTTCGTGGAGGTCGGGGTGCCGGGGTACCACATCGAAGACCAGAAGCCCGGCGTCAAGAAATGCGGCCATCAGGGCGGCAAGGTTCTGGTTGCCGTCGACGAGCAGATCAAGAGGCTCAACGCGGCTCGTCTTCAGCTCGACATCATGGGAGTTCCGGGCCTGATCGTTGCACGCACCGACGCGGAATCGGCCACCTTCCTGGAGAGTCGCTCCGACGAGCGCGATCATCCCTTCATCCTGGGGGCGACCAACGTCGAGCTGCCCAGCTACAAGGCCGGCTTCATCGCGATCTCGAAGAAGTTCTTCGACCATGGAGTCGAGGAGATAAGAGGTCATCTTCTGTTTGCCATGTCCGAGGCCGAGTGCGCGGCCGCGGATGCCTGGCTGGATCGAACCGGCTTGTCGGCAATGATCACGGAGAGCGCGGAGTCGTTCCTGAGCACCCGGGAAGGGAGCGTGAACGCGCTGCTCGACGGCATCGTCACCAGTTACCTCGAGCGCTGGCAGGCCGAAGCGGGGTTGAAGACCTACCGCCAGGCGGTTGCCGACGTGGTCGAGTTTCGCACCGGCGAGGGAGAGCAGCTCGACATGAGTGTCGAGCAGTGGCTGGAGTTTGCCGATACCGCCTCTTTTTACGCGGCCCGGGAGCGGGCGAGCGCGCTCGGCATCAACATCATCTGGGACTGCGAGCTCTCCAAGACTCCTGAGGGCTACTACCAGATTCTGGGAGGCATCGACTACGCGATCGCCAAGTCACTGGCAGTGGCGCCGTTCGCGGATCTCCTGTGGATGGAGACCAAGACCGCCGATCTGGACGACGCCGAGAAGTTCGCGACCGCCATCCACGCGAGGTTTCCCGAGAAAATGCTCGCCTACAACCTATCGCCTTCCTTCAACTGGGATACGACCGGTATGAGCGAAGACGAGATGAGGAGCTTCCCCGAGGAGCTGGGCAAGCTCGGCTTCGTGTTCAATTTCATCACCTACGGCGGGCACCAGATCGACGGGTTGGCAGGTGAAGAGTTCGCGACCGCGCTGCGGGAGGATGGCATGCTCGCTCTGGCCCGTCTCCAGCGCAAGTTCAGATTGGTGCAGTCGCCCTACAAGACACCCCAGAGCCTGGTCGGCGGCCCGAGGCTCGACGGCGCACTCATGGCCTCCTCGGGGCGGAGCGCGACCACGAAAGCCATGGGTAAGGGCTCGACCCAATTCCAGCATCTGGTTCAGACCGAGGTGCCGCGAGCTCTGCTCGAGGAGTGGATCGACATGTGGACCGCGTACTACGAGCTGGGGCGGCTGCGGGTGGAGATGCGACCTCACACCGCGGGGTCCGAGCTTCTGGAGCTCAGCGTGTTGGACGAGCCGGGAGAGAAGGTGGCCAACGTCGTGTTTGCGGTGATCAAGGACCGGCGGGGCCGGAACATCCTCTCGGTGCGAGACCAGAACACCTTCGACACGGCATTGCGCAAGAAGCGCCTGATGACCCTGGTTCACCTGTTCTTGATCCATCGCTACAGGATCGACTCGGTGCACTACGTGAGTCCGACCGAGGACAACAAGTACCAGACCGAGAAGATGAAGACCCACGGTCTGTTCGCGGATGTTCACAGCGAGGTCGGACACATCATCGTGGCCGATGTGGATTTCCAAGGTGTGGAGGAGCTGCTCAATCCCGATCGCGTCGAGCTGACCCGGCTGATCGACAAGACACGGGCGCCGGTGCCGGTGTCGGTGTAGATCGGGGACACCAAAGAATGGTGTCCCCGGTACTAGGCCGGCACTTCGGCCGGCTCGGTGCGCACCAGGCGGTGGCACTCCCGGTAGGGGTGGAACTCGATCACCTCGCCGGCTCGGATCCGCTCTTGCACGGCCTTCCAGAACCCGACTCCGGCGAGGTCGCCATGGCTTCGCTCGAAGGCTTGCCGTAGCGCGCCCGAGAAACCCAGGAAGGAGTTGAGCTCCTCGGGGAAAACGTCCTCCTCGGCGACCGAGAACCAGGGCTCGGAGGCCATCTCCTCGAACTCGTTGCGAGGTTTCGGGAGGCGGCGAAAGTTCCGTGTGCTCACGTGGCTGACCTCGTCGTAGTCGTAGAAGACGACTCGTCCGTGCCGCGTCAGGCCGAAGTTCTTGAGCAGTATGTCGCCCGTGAAAATGTCGGCCGCTGCGAGGTCCTTGAGGGTCTGTCCCCAATCGAGAACCGCGGCCTCGGCCTCCTCCGGGCTGGCGGACAGGAGGAACACATCGAGCGGCGTCACGCGGCGGCCGACGTACATGTGCTGGATCACGACCTCGTCGCCGTCGAGCACCACGGTTCTGCCGGCTACCTCCAGCAGTTCGTCTAGAAGCTCCTTGCTGAAGCGCCTCTTCGAGAACTTGACATGCTCGAAGACCTGGTAATCGACGAGTCGTCCAACGCGGTCATGGAGCAGGACCTGGCGGTACTTGCCGCGGATCTCGTCTCGGGTCGTCGACTTCGAGGACGGGAAGACATCCTTGATCACCTTGAAGACGAACTCGAACGATGGCAGGGTAAAGACCGACATCACCAGGCCGGGCTGACCCGGTGCCACCACGAACTGCTCGTCCAGGCTCTCGATGTTCGAGACGAGGTCGGCGAAGAACTCGCTCTTGCCATGCTTGTTGTAGCCCAGCGAGATGTATAGCTCAGAGACTCGTTTGCGAGGCAGGATCGAGTGGAGAAAGCCGATGACCTCGCGCGGGCTGGCTAGATCCGCGTGGAGGTACCAGCGGGCGAAACTGAACAGAATGCTGGTGTCCTCCTCGGACAGCAGCACGGCGTCGACTTCGAGCCCCTGGTCATGGTTGAGGATGGCGAGCACCAGCGGCAACACGGTATCGCCTCGGCGCATTCTGCCAACCACGTAGGCCGCCTTGTTGCGAATGAAGATCGGCTCGAGCACGTCAACCGCCTCGATCTCGTGATGCCCGAAGGTCTCGGTGACGGTCTGCTCGACCCGATTCGCGACCAGCCGGGCGTCGCCCGTGAGATCCTTGAACGGGACTCGGAAGTCGGCGTCCTCGAGTATCTTCCTTATCAGCATCTCGTCGATGCGCCGGACGCCGTACATGCGGGCACTCGCCATCTCCCATCCCCTAAAGGGCAGCGGAAAGTCACGCGAAACATAGTCGATCCGTGGGTCTACACCGACATGCGGAAAGACCTTGCGGGTCAACGAGTTGAAGTAGGTCTCGGCAAGCTCGAAATCGTTCCTGCCCAAGATGGCGTGCGTATACGCTTGTTTGATCGGAGCCCACGCGTCGCGGTTCTCGAAGCTCTCTTGCAGCTGTTCTCGGAGAGCCTCGATCGTCTCCTCGATGCACTGATCGTAGAGCTCGAGCCGTTTGACCGTGTCCCACCGGATGCCGTCCCAGTCGCGCCGCTCGAAGCGCTTTCTGGCACGGCGAGTCATGGCGCGGAAGCGATCGTGGTGGTCGTCGAACCCTCGGAGGATCGTGTCGGCGGCGCGCTCTGGTGGGACAATAAAGGTCATGGCATCGCTACCGTGAGCCGGCTCGGGTCCGTTGACGACTATACGGGGCTTCGGCCTCGGTCTGTCAAGGTTCTAAACCTCGACCGCGCCGGTGCCGTATGTAAGGGGGGTATCCCCGCCGGCAACCGTGGACTGACTCTGGAGACGAACATGCCGATAGCTCGATCCCTTACCGCACTCCTGGCCGTCGTGCCCCTGGTGTCCGCCGCAGCCTATGGCGAGGCCGTCCCGGCCAGGAGTGACTTCGGAAGCCTGAACTCCGCGGCGCCGCCCGAGACCGCCCAGTTCTCGTTCGCGATCGGCGAGTGGGAATGCAAAACACGCGGAATGCAGGCGGATGGCTCGATCCAGCCGACTGCGCCGGCCACCTGGACCTTTTACTACATTCTCGACGGGTGGGCCATCCAGGACGATTGGGTTTCAAAGCAGCCCGACGGTGCGCGGTTCTACGGTACGAATATCCGCTCGTTCAATCCCCAGACCCGGACGTGGGACAACCGCTGGCTGTCCGCGGGCAGCCTGCAATGGAAATACTTCGAATCCGAACAAGTCGGGACGACGATGGTGATGACCGGTGGTGAGGGTCGAGACCGACAGGACCGACCGTTCATCGATCGCAATACCTTTCACGACATCACCGAAAACTCCTGGAAATGGCGCAAGGACCGCTCGTTCGACGGCGGCGAGACCTGGGTGGAAGGGGTGTTCTTTATCGACGCTCGGAGAGTCCGATAGTAGATCGGCGAGCCTAAGGCGCCGTGCAGACGTCGGTATTGGCGTCGAACCCGAAGCCCGCGCCTACGTCCTTGGCGCAGACCAGGCTGCCGAAGCAGTCGCTGTCGTTACGGCAGTTCCCCTGGCCTTCGCCGCAGGGACCGCACTTGCTGCAGAAGCTCTTGGCCCCGGGGACCCTTTTTTCGCAGGCCGCCGCCCAGAAATCCTCGTCGTAGAGCTGGCGTGCGGCCAGAACGTCATCGTCGTGGAGCTCGGCACCGAAAATCCAGTCGAGGCTGGCGACCATGAGCGCGTCGGCAAGGAATTCGCTCTTGGAGCACTTGGGGCTGGACGAATCGCCGCAAGAATGGCCCAGCCCGAGCGTGTGTCCGAGCTCGTGCGCGTAGATCTGGGCTACGGCCTTCTTGTCTCCCTCCAGGAAGCAGTCGATTGCGTCGTTCATGACGATCTCGGCTTCTCTCGCGGCCACCGTCGCCAGGCCTTTCCAGATCACCGGTATCAGGTCGGTGGCGGAAAGCCCGCCGATGGCGAGCACTCCTCCCTCCTCGCAATCGAAGTCTTCGCCGATCGAGTCGTTGAAGTCTCTGTGGAGCAGAGTGTTGCGGGCGTCCGAGACCGTGAAGCCGGTTGTCGAGGAGGTCGCGCCGCGGTTCGAGAGCTTGATCGGCACACCGGAGTGCCTTTTCTTCCAGGCGTTGCGGGCTTTCTTGAACTCCTTGGATCCGCCTTTCGAGAACCCCTCCTGTCCATCCTGGTGACGATGCCAGCCGACCTTGTCGCCGTCGTCGAAATCGAACCAGCGAATCAACAGATCATCGCCGATCAGGTAGGTGAACTCCGACACTAGCGGCTGCAATCGTGACTCCGAAGCGGGCAACTCGGGCATCAGATAGTCGCCCGCGCGATGGGCACCGGCAAGGCGATCCGCGATCCAGCGCTCGAAGAGAGCGCCATCGCGCGGCACTCGTTCCGCCGGTCGGATTCGAAGCGGCGCTCTCTCGGTGCGACTTCGAGTCAGCGGGGCGACTCGCTCGACCGCGAAGGCTTCGACGCCGGGTCGCTCGAAGACGCGTCGCCCGGCGGCGATGCGCTCGAGAAAAGCACCCTGAAACACGTGCAGAACCCGGTAGCCGTGATCCGGACGAGCCGCGAGAAAGAGCAGAGCCGTCTGTCCGGTCGAGAACTCCGGTGTCCCGAAGACCTTCACCGCGAGGCCGTCGTCGAGGTCGATTCCGCCGGGCACATGAACGGTCAGCTCCGCGCCCGGATCCGGCCCCTTGAAGGACTCGAGAACCGCGAAGCGGTAGGCCGTCGTCACTCCGCCGGTCTCGTCGGTGACCCGAACGGAGGCGACCTCGGCCCGAACGATCACGTCCGAGCGGTCCACGAGGTCGCCATCGGAGACCGGTACATAAGTCAGCGCCCGCGCTTCGACCGCTGCTACGAGCAAGCACGTGAAACAGATGAAGGCTAGGCTTCGATGACTCATGGCTCTTTCTCCGGTTCTTCGGTCGGGGCTTGTCGTTGGGCTTTCGCCTCTTCGCGGCGTTTTTTTTCGTCCTGGCGGCGGCGCTTTTCCTTCAGGCGGCGTTTCTGTTCCTTTGGATCCGCAGCCAGTCGGGCCTCCGCGAGCTCTTCGGCGGTCATGTCTCTCCGGCAGAGCGCCCTGAGCCCGAAAGACAGACTGCGGTTGAGCTCGAACTCTCGACGGAACCGAAAGTCCAGGCTCCAGACCGAATTGTCGGTACCTTCGGTCGAGCTCCAGAGGCAACAGGCCGACAGCAGAATCTGGTCGGCCACCTTGAGAGGCCTGATCGACCACATCGCCTCGAGGGTTTCGAGCTCTTCGATCGAAGGCAGGCGCCAGTTCTCGAAACCGCCCAGCTCGAGAGCTTCACAGTACGCTGCGGCGCCGGTCCAGGCGACATCCCTGGCGTTGTCGCGCCGCGTCCACATCAGGCCACTATCGATGTTGCGGAACACCAATTCGCGGCGCTCCTTCTTCCTCTGCTCTTCGATCGCCTCCAGCATCGGAATCGCGACCTCTCGGGTTTCGTCCAGCTCGAGCTCGAGGTCCTCGTCCCAGCGCGCGAAGGCGACCTCGGAGGAGAGCGCCGAGACCCGGAGCTCCAGGAACTCGACTTCGACTTCCAACGGTTCATCCGGTTCGACCGATCCCTTCGAAACGCCGCCGACGATCAGGCTGCATGGCGCATCGGTCGTGAACACCAGCGTAGCCACCTTGACCGGCTCTTCGCCGACGGTCGTTTCGGTGTCTGTAGAATCGCCGGGAGATTCCTCACCGGCCTCGGCTTCGATGGGCCCATCGGGCTTCTGGACCGGGGCGGCCGGCTTCCACGGCTCTTGCGAAGTAGCATAGATCGGCGGCGCGGGTAGTGCCGAAGCCAGGAGTACGCCCAGCAACCACGCGGCGATTCGCGCCGCGATCAGGCGCGGGTGCCTGTCAGACTCGGGCCGTCGCACGCCCTTCACCGAAAATCACTCGCACGATGAAATCGCGCGTGCCCACGAGCGCTTCGCTTTGAATCCTGTGCTGGCTTTCGGTCGGCAAGCCATCGACTAGCGTGGGGTTGTCCTTCGAGAGGTTTCGCAGGAAGACGTGTCCGTCCATTTGATAGAGCTCGAACTGCTCGGGCGAGACACCGGGCTCGTCGAACAATACGCAGTCACAGGTCGACCGGGCTCCCACGACGGCCTTCTCCAGGAGAGTCACGCTGTACTGCTTGCCCGGGTTCTTCCCACGGACGACGATCAGCCGAACGACTCGAAGCTTGATCGGACGAGGCGGTCTGCTGGTCACGAGGCCGTTGTCCGTGGTGTAGCTCGGGGTTTCCACAGGCGCCACCGGGGGCAGGCTGTCGAGATCGGCCTCGGGCGTGATCGCGCCAGGAGTTCGGCGATTCCAAACCAACCAGCCGGCTGCCAGAGCCGCGAGAACCGGCAGTGCCAGCCAGAGCCAGCTCCATCCGGATGCCCCGCTCGGGCTCGGTGCCCTGGCGAGCGACTCGCTCTCCGCTTCCGGCTCGGCTTTCGGCTCGAGGGGCTGGGCCTCGGCGCCCTCCGCCTCCACCGGGCTGGCGGGCGGCAGGAGCCGAATCGCCTGGCCATCGGACAGGACGCGTTCGCCGTCCGAGAGGTTGGCCTGCAGCCTGTAGCTCTCGCCATCACGCTTGCAGCCGGCACAGGAAAAATCAAGCACCCAGACGTTGTGAATGGCTTCCCGGATCGCGCCGTAGGAGTCGTTCAAGGTCTCGGTGCTCCCTTCGAAGAAGGCGCCGCCCGAGTTGGTTGCCAGTCGTCTCAAGAGCTGCAGGTAACTGCTCCTCTCGGCCTGGTCTCGGATTCGGCTGAGACCGATCGCGTAGATCGGCGCTGGATCCTGGCGAAGAATCGAGAGCGTGTCGTCGAGGGACCAACCGCTGCCCTCGTCGCGACCGTCGGTCAGCACGATGAGGACGCGCCGGCCAGGCAGATCGGTATCGCGTCGGCGAGCCAACTCGAAACCGTCGTGGAGGGCCTCGAACAGAACCGTGGAGCCGTCGGTCGGGCCCAACGCGTTGACGCTCTCTCTTAGCCGAGCGGCTTCATTGGTGAAATCCACGACCAGCCGACTCTCGTCGCCGAACGCCAAGATGGCGGCCCGGTCTTGCGGCCGCAGGCCGATCATCCAGTTCTCGAGCGATCTCTGAATCAGAGCGAACTCGCGATCGCTGAGTGACCGGGAAATGTCCACCAGGAAGATGTAAGCAACACCCTCGCCACTCTGGTGAAAGGACTCGACGCCGCGCAGGTCCAGCTCTCGGTCACCGAGAGAGGCGGTGATCGTGGTGCCTTCGAGATGGAAGATGGGCTCGTTGCGTTCGTCCAGGACCCTGGCGTAGGAGCGAATCGCGGTAGGGCTCGCCTCGAGGAGCGCCGTTTGGCTGAGCTCGAAGGAGCGTACGGCCGCCCCGGCGGGTGCGTTGCCCAAGCCGGGAATGGCGCCGAGCGGTCCCGACAGGAGTGAGACGAGCATCAAGCTCAGGGTCCGCGTCCGCGCAGCCACCGCCGATGCCCGCGCCGCTCTCGAAGCGCTCGTCCGGCCGGCCGCGAACACCGACCGGCAGCTCTGCGATAAGTGGCGATGGTTCAAGGGTTTTCCCACCTCTAGAAGCGTCTCAACGAGAGCCGCCTATGCTACCATTCCCGGCCTTATGGAACCGATCGTTTCGCCCCGAAAAGCGGAGCTGCTGGGCTCTACCTTTCGCCGCCTCGTGCGGCGCGGGGCGCGAGCTCATGTCTCGAAGTTGCTGGCCAAGACTCGGCCCGAGGATGTCGCCCTGCAACTGCGGGGCTTGATGCCTTCAGAGCAAGCCGGCGTCTTTCGCATTCTGCTCGCGGACTACCGCGACAGCGCCGGCGATGTCCTGACCGAGCTCGAACCCTCGCTGCGCACCCGGGTATTCGAGGAGCTCGAGCCGGAAGAGATCGCGGACCTGCTGGGGGAGATGCCGGTCGACGACGCGGTTGCGGTGGTCGAAGACCTTCCGGACGATCTGAGGGCCTCGGTGATGGAGCTGACCGAGCAGCCCGATCTGGAAGAGGTCCAGGAGCACCTGACCTACGAGGACGATTCCGCCGGTCGGATCATGGACTCGCACTTTCTCGCCCTGCCCGAGAAGACCACGGTCGGCGAAGCAATCGGTGCCATTCAGGAAGGCGAGGATGTAGACAACATCTTCTACCTCTACGTCGTCGACGCGGAGGGGCACCTGGTTGGAGTTACCTCGCTGAGGCAGCTGTTGCTCAATCCGCCGGGCACGCCCCTGGCGAGCCTGATGTCGCGCTCGATCATCCGGGCCAACATCGACACGGACCAGGAGGAGGTGGCGAGCCTGGCGAGCCGGTACGACCTGCTGGCGATTCCGGTTACCGACCTCGACAACAAACTCGTTGGGATCGTCACGGTAGACGACATCATCGATGTGGTTCGAGAGGAGGCCACCGAGGACTTCTTCAAGATGGTGGGTACCTCGGACGACGAGATCGTCTATCAGGATCATTCGTTCAAGGTCTTCAGGATCCGTTTTCCCTGGCTGGTGGTGAATCTGGTCGGCCTGGCCGTGGCCGGTCTCCTGATTCATTGGTTCGAGATCCAACTGAGTCAGGCCCTGTTTCTGTTGCCGTTCGTGCCCGTGGTGATGGGCATGGGCGGCAACATCGGCAGCCAGACGTCGACGATCGCGGTTCGCGGTCTCGCGACCGGAAGGATCACTCTCCAGCGGGGGACCTCGCGCCAGTTCCTCTGGCAGCAGTTCAAGGTCGGAGCGCTCATCGGCCTTGCGTGTGCGGCGCTGGCAGCGGTCGGAGCTTACGTCATGCCCAATCTCCCCCTGCTCGATCTGGAAGGCGATGTCGCGTTGCTGCCCTATGCGGCCGTGGTAGGTGTCTCCCTGTTTCTCGCGATAGTGGTGGCATCGGTCAACGGTGCTTTCATTCCCTTGGTATTCGAGAGGCTGGGCATCGACCCGGCGGTCGCGGCGGGCCCCCTGGTGACCACTTCGAACGACATCACCGGGATCATCATCTACTTCGGCCTGGCCTCGCTCTTGATCAGTTACCTGGTCCCGTAGCAAGGCGGTCGGCAAACGAGCTGCCCATGGGACTTCAATCCGGAGAGGCCATCGTGCTCGACGTCCTGGACCTCCAGGAGTACGACCGGATCGTGGTCTTCCTGACCCGGGACAGAGGCAAGAAGCGGGGCGTTGCCAACGGCGCACGGCGCAAGTACAGTCGCTTCGCCGGGCAGCTCCAGCCCCTGGCCAAAGTGGAGGCCACATGGTTCGAAAAGGAGGGGCGGGATCTGGTGAGGGTCTCGAGCCTCGAGCTCATCCGCTCCCCGGAGAAGCTGCATGGCACGCTGGAGGGGATTCTCCTCGGAGCCTACCTGGCCGATCAGATGAACGCATTTGCTCAAGACAACGACGACAGCGACCTCATGTACCGGCTTCTGGACTCGACGGTGGAGTCGCTGGTCGGAGGTGGCGACCAAGATCTCGCGGCTCGCTACTACGAAGCCTGGCTCCTGAGGCTGAGCGGAGTTCTGGGCGTGTCGGAGGAATGTCCCGCTTGTGGCCGCGTGTTTAGCGAGCGATCGGAGAGCGGTAAGGCCCTGGGCGCCGCCTTGCCCCCGACCGACGAGACGCTCCTATGCGGGGAATGCGCGGGGCCGGGCGGCCGCGCGGTGTCGTCGCAAGCGCTGGCATTCCTGCGCGACATCAGTGGTAGCAGCCTCGAAAAAATGGGCCGCCGTCTGCCGCCGCCCGAGACCCTGCGTGAGATGGAGGAGATCAGCGCTAGGATTCGCCGGACCTTTCTCCAGCACGAGTTGAACAGCTATCGCATTATGCGGGAAACTCTGTCCGGCCTTTCCCGCGACCGGCCTCCCGCCTAGCCACCGATCCCATGAATAGTTTCCAAGACCTGATTCTGAAGCTGTCTCGATACTGGGCGGCGCAGGGCTGTGTGCTCCAGCAACCGTACGACCTCGAGGTCGGCGCCGGGACCATGCACCCCGAGACTTTTCTACGTGTGTTGGGGCCGGAGCCGTGGAACGTCGTCTACGTTCAGCCCTCACGGCGGCCGGCGGATGCTCGCTACGGCGAGAACCCATTCCGGCTCGGCAAGCACTACCAGTTGCAGGTCATTCTCAAACCGTCGCCGGCCGATGTCCAGGCGCTCTACGTCAAGAGTCTGGGAGCAATGGGGATCGACCTGTCTCTGCATGATCTGCGCTTCGAGGAAGACAACTGGGAGGCGCCCACTCTGGGAGCCTGGGGGGTCGGATGGCAGGTCATGCTCGACGGCATGGAGATTACCCAGTTCACCTATTTCCAGCAGGCCGGCGGTCTGGAGCTCGATCCGGTCAGCGCCGAGATCACCTACGGCCTAGAGAGAATCACGATGTTTCTCGGCCGCAAGCGAAGTCTCTATGACATCGATTGGGTGCCGGGAGGAGTCACCTATGGTCAGGTGCGCCATCAGGACGAGGTCGAGTTCTCTCGCTATTACTTCGAGCTTGCGGACGTCGATTTTCTGCGCGGCCAGTTCGACGGCAACGAGCGCGAGGCGAGCCGTTGCCTGGAGGCTGAGCTGGTGCTGCCGGCCTACGAATGCGCGCTCAAGTGCTCGCACTTGTTCAACGTGCTCGACGCGCGCGGCGCGGTATCGGTCACCGAGCGGGTCGGCCTGATCAAGCGAGTGCGCCGGCTGGCGGTGGCCTGTGCCAAGGCCTATGCTGTGCGCCGAGAGGAGCTTGGCTATCCGCTGCTCACACCTCGGCCCGCCGAGCTCTCCGAGCCAGGCGAGCCAGGCGAGCCAGGCGAGCCTTCCGAGGAGGACGCGTAAGTGCCCAAGGGCGAGTTTCTGCTCGAGGTGCGGTGCGAGGAGATTCCCGCGCGGATGGTGCGCAGGGCGACCCAGAATCTGGGCAGCCGGATCTTCCAGGAGCTGCTGAATCGCAAGCTCACGCCGCGCGCGATCGAGACCGGCTTCACGCCGCGCCGCCTCACGGTGGCGCTCATGGGTGTTCCGGCTCGGGAACAGGACCGAACGGAGAAGGTCACGGGTCCGCCGGCAAGCGTTGCTTTTGACGAGAGCGGCCAACCGACCCAGGCCGCCGAGGGCTTCGCTCGCCGATGCGGCATCGAGCCCGGAGATCTGACGCGCGTCGAGACGCCCAAGGGCGAGTACGCGGCCGCCGTGGTGACGACCGAAGGCCGGCCGACTGCCGAGGTCCTCAGCGAGATCGCGCCCAAGGCCATCGCCGAGCTCAATTGGGCGAAGATCATGCTCTGGGGCAACCGGGTCGGACCCTGGGCTCGACCCGTCCACGGGATTCTGGCTCTGTTCGAAGGAGAGGTCGTGCCATTCGATCTCTTCGGGGTCGAGTCCGGCAAGACAACGTGTGGTCACCCGGTGTTGTCACCGAAGCAGTTTTCGGTCGTGGGCTTTGCCAGCTACCGGAAGAAGCTCTCCAAGCTGGGCATCGAGGTGAACTTCAAAGAGCGTCTGGCGAAGCTCGAAACCGGCCTGGCGGAAGCAGCCGCGGAGCTAGGTGGTGGGGTAGTCGAAGACCGAGCTCTCCTCGAGCGCCTGACGGCGATGTGCGGCACGCCCGGGGTGGTCGCCGGAAGAATCGACGACAAGCACCTGGAGCTGCCGCGTGAAGTGCTGATCGCGAGTCTTCGGGATCATCAGAGCGCGTTCACCGTCGAGACGGGAGGTCGGTTGTTGCCCGCCTTTCTGACGCTGATGGATCGAGCGGACGATCCCGAGGGTTTCGTCCGGCGTGGGAACGAATGGGTCGTCGAAGCGCGGCTCGAGGACGCGGCGTTCTTCTATGAGGAAGACCGCAAGAAGCCCCTGGCCGAGCACGCGGCCGGTCTCGATCGGCTGAGCTTCCACGAGAAGCTGGGCAGCTATGCGGACAAGAGCGAGCGAATCGCCGAGCTGTGCAAGTTCATCGGCCGGCTGCTCGACTGGGAAGACGAGGCGCGTGCGGCGGTCGAGGTCGCCCGCCTGATGAAAGCCGATCTGGTAAGCGAGATGGTGGGGGAGTTCAGCTCGCTGCAGGGAATCATGGGCGGCGTCTACGCTCGCGCGGAGGGCCTCGACGAGGAAGTCTGGCGACCGATCTACGAACAGTACATACCCCAGGGGTCGAGCGATCCGATCACCTCGACGAGGGTTGGACGCGTGGTCGGGCTGGCCGATCGAATCGACTCGATCGTGGGCATTCTGGGAATCGGCCTGACTCCCTCGGGGAGCAAGGACCCCTTCGGCCTGCGCCGTGCGGCGCAGGGCGTGGTCCGAATCGCGCTCGAAGGCGAGATGGAGCTGGATCTGGATCTGGTGGCCGCTCGAGCCTACAAAGAGTACGGCGACCGCTTGGAAGAAAGCGCCGAGGAAGTGCTGGGCATCTGGCGGCCTTTCCTGTTCGACCGGATTCGACATATCTTGGGTCTCGACGACTTCTCCTACGACGAGATTGAAGCGGCGCTCGAGGTGGGAGCTACGAACCTGCCCGATCTGCGCGCCCGGGTGGCCGCGATCCACACGGTTCGCGACGAGCCGGGCTTTCGCTCGGTGGTGCTCGCGGCGAAGCGGATCGCCAACATTCTCCGCGGCGTGCCCGAGCAGGAGCTGGACGCCGACTTGCTGTCCGAGACCGCCGAGAAACTGCTCTATCAGGCGTATCAGAACCTCAAAGACGAAATCAAGAAGGCCGAGCAGGAGAAGCGCTATGAGGAGTGCTTGCGCACCATGACCTCGTTCGCGGATGTCCTGGACCACTTCTTCGTCGAAGTACTGGTGATGGATGAGAATCCCGATGTGCGCAACAACCGTGTAGCGCTTCTGCAGGCTATTCAAAGATCACTGTCCCGCACTGCCGGCCTCACCGCCGTGGTAGTGGAGAGGGCTGAGGAAATGGAAGGAAAACAAGGCAATGGCTAAGTATGTGTATTCGTTTGGCGGGGGAACCGCCGAGGGTCGTGGCGATCAGAAAGAGCTCTTGGGAGGCAAGGGTGCCGGCCTAGCCGAAATGAGCGGTCTGGGGCTGCCCGTGCCGCCCGGTTTCACGATCACCACCGAAGTGTGCATGGAGTATCACAGGGGCGGCGGCCGCTATCCGGACGGCGTCGAAGAGCAGATCGATGCCGCTCTCGAGCGTCTCGAGCAGTTGCAGGGTCGCAAGTTCGGCGAGCCGTCCGATCCCCTGCTGCTTTCGGTTCGTTCCGGCGGGCCGGTTTCGATGCCGGGAATGATGGATACGGTGCTCAACCTGGGCCTCAACCACGACAACGTCGAGAGCATGATCGCGCACGGCTTCGACGAGCGCTTCGTTCGGGACTGCTACCGGCGACTGGTGTCGATGTATGGCGATGTCGTCCTTGGAGTTCCCCATGCCGGCTTCGAGCGCTTGCTGGCCGAGGAGCGCGCGCGCGAAGGCGTCAAGGTCGATTCCGAGATTTCCGCGGCCGGGTTGGCCGACCTGGCGGAGCGCTACCTGGACTACATCCGGCAGGAGGGCAAGGAGTTTCCACAGGACTCGCGGGCCCAGCTTGCCGGATCGGTGCTCGCCGTGGTCGAGAGTTGGAACAACCGCCGCGCGATCGAGTACCGGCGTATTCACGGCCTCCCCGAAGACTCGGGGACCGGCGTCAACGTTCAGACCATGGTGTTCGGCAACCGGGGCCTGGACTGCGCCACGGGCGTTGCCTTCAGCCGCGACCCCGCCACCGGTGAGCGCAGGCTGTACGGCGAATACCTGGTGAATGCGCAGGGCGAAGACGTGGTCGCGGGGATCCGCACCCCGATTTCGATTCTCGCTCCAGACGGTGAGTCGAACCTGGGTCGCGATTTTCCCGAGGCCTTCGCCGAGTTGGAGCGGATCTGCGACGTTCTCGAGGACCATCGGAAGGAGATGCAAGACGTCGAGTTCACGATCGAGGGCAGAAAGCTCTACATGCTGCAGACGCGGCACGGCAAGCGTACCGGCGTGTCGGCGGTCCGGATTGCTCACGAGATGGTCAAGGAGGGGCGGATCGACGAGCGCGAGGCTCTGCGACGGGTCGAGGGCGAGCAGCTGGTCCAGATGATGGCGCCCTCGTTCGACCCCAAGGAGAAACAGGCGGTCATCGACGGAGGTGGCCTGCTCGCGAAGGGCCTCGCGGCCGGCCCCGGCGCGGCGTCCGGCAGAATCGCACTGACCGCCGACGTTGCCGCGGAGATGGCCTCGGCCGGCCCCGTGATTCTGGTTAGGGAAGAGACCTCACCGGAGGACATCGTGGGCATGCATGCGTCCTCCGGCATTCTGACCTCTCGCGGCGGTATGACCTCGCACGCCGCGGTCGTCGCCCGCGGCCTGGGTAAGCCCTGCATTGTCGGAGCGGGTGAACTGGATGTCCACGACGGCGAGCTTCGAGTCGACGGCCGGGTCTTCAGGGAAGGCGACTACATTTCCATGGACGGCACCTTCGGCGAGGTCATCGCGGGGCAGCTTCACCCCCGAGAGTCGGAAGTGATCCAGGCGTTGATCGACGGCGCCGGCGAGGCGCCTAGCGGGCAGTCTTCGGTGGCGGTCGGAGCATTCGTCGAGCTTCTGAGTTGGGCGGACGGCGAGCGCCGGATGAGAGTCCGTGCCAACGCGGACACGCCCGAGGACGCGAGAGTTGCTCGGGCCCTCGGAGCCGAGGGCATAGGACTCTGTCGTACCGAGCACATGTTTTTCGAAGAAGATCGCATCTCCTGGGTGCGCCGCCTGATTCTGTCCGGCAGCAAGGACGACGAGACCGAGGCTCTGGCTGCGTTGTTGCCCATGCAACAGGGGGACTTCGAAGGCATCTTCGAGGCCATGGACGGTTTGCCCGTGACGGTCCGGCTTCTGGATCCACCGCTCCACGAGTTCCTGCCCAACGACGACAAGAGCCGCAAACGACTGGCCGACCAGATGGGTGTCACCGCCGAAGACGTGGAACGAACGGCCGAGTCGCTGGCCGAGTTCAACCCCATGCTCGGCAATCGAGGTTGCAGGCTCGGGCTGACCAGCCCGGCCATCTACGACATGCAGGTCGAGGCGATCACCCTGGCCGCGGCCAAGTTGGTGAAGGCCGGCAGGGACCCGCGGCCCGAGATCATGGTGCCCCTGGTCGGGAGTCGCGGTGAGATGGAACGGCTTCAAGAGCGCGCGGTGGCGGTGGTCGCGCGCGTGCTCGCGCAAGCGGGAACGGCGCTCGAGATTCCGATCGGGACCATGATCGAGATCCCCAGGGCCGCACTGATCGCCGATGACATCGCCCGGCACGCCGACTTCTTCAGTTTCGGCACCAACGACCTCACCCAGATGACCTACGGCTACTCCCGCGACGATTCGTCCAGATTCCTGCCGCACTACGTGGAGCAGGGGGTTCTGCCATTCGATCCGTTCGAGAAGCTCGACCAGGAGGGCGTCGGTCAGCTGGTGGCGTTGGCGTGTAAGAAAGGACGAGGCGAGAAGCCGGGGATGAAGATCGGCGTGTGCGGTGAGCACGGCGGCGAACCGAGCTCTATCGAGTTCTTCGACAAGTGCGGATTGGACTACGTCTCCTGCTCGCCCTACCGGGTGCCGGTCGCCCGTCTGTCCTCGGCTCGAGCCGGCATCGAGGGCGGGGCGCCGGTCGACTGAGGCGTCGTTCATGAGCGAAAGCGGAACGACGCGGGCGCTGCGCAAGGCCGACGTCGATCCCGATCCGATCGTCGAGTTCGGTCGCTGGTTCGAGCGGGCGCGGTCTTCCGGCTTGATCGAGCCCACGGCGGTAGCGTTGTCGACGGCGGATGCCGAGGGCCGGCCCTCCGGGCGAATGGTGCTTTTGAAGGGAGTCGACCGGCGCGGTTTCGTGTTCTACACCAACTTCCGGAGTCGCAAGGGAGCCGAGCTCGAGGCCAATCCGTGGGCGTCGCTCAATCTGTGGTGGGACCGTCTCCAGCAGCAGGTGCAGATCGAGGGCTCGGTGACAAAGATCGAGCAGAGTGAGTCGGACGTGTATTTCGCCGGCCGGCCGCGCGGCAGCCAGTTGGGGGCCTGGGCCTCCGAGCAGAGCCGGACGCTTCCTGGCCGTGAGGCTCTCGAGGAGAGCCTCGGCGAGGTCGAGCGTCGCTTTGCCGGTGAAAGAGTGACCAGGCCGCCGAACTGGGGTGGGTTCCTAATCGAGCCCCAGGTGATCGAGTTCTGGCAGGGACAACCGGACCGCCTCCACGATCGAATCCGCTACCGCCGCGACGGCGGCGGCTGGGTGATCGAACGACTGGCGCCCTAGGATCAGTTCAGAATAGACCATGGGAAACGCTCGCTCGGTTCTGGAACTGACCCCCGAGGAGCTTGCCTTGCAGCTCGGTGAGCTGGGCGAGCCGGCCTACCGTGCCGACCAGATTCTCCATTGGGTCTACAAGGAAGGAGTCTTGGATTTCGCGGAGATGACCAATCTCTCGAAAGAGCTCCGCGCGCGGCTGGCCGCGGAGTACTCGATCGACAGCGGCCGCGAGATCTCCCGCTCGGGGTCGGCCGGCGGCACGCTCAAACTGCTGCTGGCGTGGGCGGACGGTGTCACCACGGAGTGCGTAATGATTCCGGCCGGCCGCCGCAGAACCGCCTGTGTCAGCACTCAGGTCGGTTGTGACGTCGGCTGCCGTTTCTGCGCGAGCGGTCTCGAGGGGGCTCTGCGAAATCTGACCGTGGGCGAGGTTCTGGCGCAGGTCCTGGCCGTCAAGAACCTGCTCGCCCCAAGCGGCGAAAGGGTTTCGAATGTGGTCTTCATGGGCATGGGGGAACCGCTCGCCAACTACGCCGTCACGGTCGAGGCGACGCGGCGGCTCAACGCCGAATGGGGCTTCGGGATCGGGCGGCGGAAAATCACGATCTCGACAGTAGGCCTGCCCAAGCAGATCCGGCGTCTGGCACGCGAAGGGTTGCAGGCCACTCTGGCTTTGAGCCTTCATGCCGCCAGCGAGGAGCTGCGTGCGGACCTGATCCCATGGGCGAGACGTCTGCCAATGGGCGAGCTGCTCGGGGCCTGCCGGTTCTATCTCGAGAAGACCGGGCGCGAAATCACTCTCGAGTATTGCCTGCTCTCGGGGGTCAACGATCGCAAGCGCGATGCCGCCGACCTGGCGCGGATCGCTCGGGATCTGCGCGCCCACGTCAACCTGATGATGTACAACCCGGTCGCGAAGCTGCCCTTTGCGCGGCCGTCGCGCGCTCACGCGGAGGACTTTCTCAGGGATCTGCGGAGCCGGGGAGTCAACGTCCACTTGCGCGAGAGCCGCGGACTCGAGGCAGACGCCGCCTGTGGCCAGCTGCGGAGACGGGGGGAGAAGGCGTAGCAGTCGACCTCCGCCTGCCCTCGAGCGAAGCGAAGGGTGTCGACCCCGATGCCCTACAATCACGCAATGCTCACGATCCGGCGCCTGCCCGACAAGCTGATCGACCAGATCGCTGCGGGTGAGGTGGTCGAGAGGCCGGCATCGATCGTCAAAGAGCTGATCGAAAACTCCATCGACGCCGGAGCCGCCTCGGTCGCGATTCGGTTGGACGACGGCGGTAAGGCCAGGATCCGGGTCGAGGACGACGGCTCCGGGATGAGTGCCGAGGACGCGCGTCTGGCTTTCGATCGCCACGCGACCAGCAAGATCGCCGAGTTCGAAGACCTGCTCGAGGTCGGCACGCTCGGCTTTCGCGGTGAGGCGTTGGCGTCGATAGCCTCGGTGGCACGGGTCGAGCTCGTGACGGCCGCAGACCAGGGAGAGGGCTTCAAGGTCAGGGTGGAGGCGAGCGAAGAGGTCCTCGCCGAGCCCTCGGCACGCTCCAGGGGAACGACGGTCGAGGTCTCGTCGCTCTTCTACAATGTGCCGGCGCGCAGGAAGTTCCTGAAGGCGGCCTCGACCGAGACCCGGCGGGTCGTCGAGGTCGTTCAGGGCTACGCTCTGGCTCGACCCGAGGTGCGCTTCCAGCTCGAGACGGCCCGGCGGAAGCTGCTCGAGGCTCTACCGGCAGGTGAGGGTCCGGCGGGGCTGGAGCGCCGGATCGGTCAGGTCTTCGGCAAGCAGGTCGGAGGTGACCTCTCGCCGATCGACTTCCAAAGCTCCCGCTGCGCGATTTCGGGGTTCGTGGGCGGTTCGGAGACCACGCGCGGCCGGCGCTACTTCTCCTACGTCAACGGGCGCCTACTGCGGGACAAATCGATCCTGTCTTCCTTCTATCGAGCCGTCAGGGATGTCTGGAAGGCGGATCAGTTTCCGGCCCTGTTCCTGTTTCTGGATCTGCCCGCACGGGCGGTGGATGTGAACGTTCATCCGCAGAAAGCCGAAGTCCGGTTCCGAGACGGTGAAGTTGTCGGAGATGTGTATCGCGCGGTGCGGCGCGCCCTTGAAGGGGGGCTCGGCGAGCTCGGAGCACCGGCACAGGCTCTGGGCGCGCCGGCCTCGGGACAGCTTGCCTGGCAGGGACTCGGCGGGCGCTCGCTGGCAAGGCCCGGCGGGCCGCTCGATGGCGACGAGGTGCGCGAGCCACGGGACTCTTCGGCGGGCCTGGCACACGCGGTCTACACGCCGATCGAGCCAGCAACCGTGCCTTTGAGTGGCCGCAGCGGAGAACGGCGGCCGTTTCGTATTCTCGGACAGTACAAGGCCACGCTCTTGCTGCTCGAGGGCCCGGATGGGCTCTACCTGATCGACCAGCATGTGGCCCACGAGAGGATTCTCTATGAGCGGCTGCGAGCCGAGTTGGCGCGCGAGGCCCCCAAGAGCCAGCCTCTTCTCGAGCCTGTGCTGCTCGATGGCTCGCCCGCCGAAGCCGCTCGGATCGAGGAGCTGGCACCGGAGCTCGAGGAAGCAGGCTTCGCCATGTCGTTCCTATCGGGCGGTACGGCGGCGATCTCGGCCGTGCCGGTGGTGCTCTCGGGAAAACAGGCGGAGAGGCTACTGCACGCGCTGGCGGCCGCCGATGGAGCGGGAACCAGCGTTCGTGAGCGCTTGCTCGACTCCTTGGCGGCCTCCATGGCGTGCAGACGGGCGGTCAAGATGCACGAGCCGCTGTCGCCGGACGAGATGGAGGCCATGGTGGCCGAGCTCTTCGCGACCGCGAATCCCTATGCTTGTCCACACGGTCGGCCGACCATTCTCAAGATGAGCGACGCCGATCTGGAGAGTCGGTTCGGAAGACGGTAGGGGACTGTCAGATGTTTTCGAGGTCAAAGAACCCGTTGCGCGAGCTCGAGCGGCGCATCGGCCGCCGTTTCCGTCGGCGGCAGCTCCTGGACCGGGCACTCACGCACCGCTCCTACGCTAACGAGAAGGAGCTGGAGTCCAACTACGAAAGGCTCGAGTTTCTGGGGGACACCGTCTTGGCGCTGGCAACGGCGGAATGGCTGTTCTCCGAGCATCCGGAGGTGTCAGAAGGGAAGCTGTCGGCCTACAAGAGCCGGTTGGTGTCGGAGCCGATCTTGGCGGAGTTCGCCCGCGAGCTGGGCCTGGGTGAATTCGTTCGGCTCGGCGTCGGAGAGGAGCGCTCGGGGGGGCGCAACAAGAACTCGATCCTCTCCGACGTGGTCGAATCCGTGATCGGCGCCGTGTTCCTGGATGGCGGTTGGAAGCCGGCTCGACGACTGGTGCGGCAGATGCTCGATGGCTCGGCCGGAGAGTCGAATGAGACCGAGCTCAAGGACCCCAAGGGAAGGCTTCAGGAATTCCTTCAAGCTCGGGGACAGGGACTGCCCAACTACAGGCTGGTGCACGAGCACGGCCCGGACCACGCCAAGGTTTTCGTGATCGACTGTCTGGTGGGCGGCGAGGTTCTCGGATCCGCGAAAGGGCGCTCCAAGAAGCGCGCCGAGCAGCTCGCGGCGGCCGCGGCCCTGGAACAGCTTCACCGGAAGTGACCCCGGGCTTCTACTGGCAGGTCTTGTAGCCCAGCGCCGAGTCGTTGCGGCATTTCAGGTCACCGAAACACTGGCTGTTCTTGGTGCACTTGCCCTGTCCCTCCCCGCACGGTCCGCATTTCTTGCAGAATCTCTTGTGGCCGGGAGGGAGGTGGCAGCCGGCGGCGAAGTAGTCGGGATCGTAGAGTTGCCAGAAGCCTGAAAGATCGTCCTCGCGCAGCTGGGCACCACGTCCGTCGGCGTGGGTAATGGCTCTCATCGTGGCGTCGTCGAGCACTTCGCTCGAGGAGCACTTTGGACTGTTGTCGTCGCCACAGGCGTGCCGGAGTCCCAGGGCATGCAAGACCTCGTGGATCGCCACCTCCGCGAACTTGTTGCGGGCTGTGTCCCGGTCGAACGGAGAACCGCCACGGTAAAAACAGGCCGTGTTCGCGTTGAAGTTGACGAAACCGGAAACCGCGCCGAAGACGTCGCTGCCCTTCCATTGGCTGGTCGGGTTGACGAATCGGCAGGAGCCGCCGGTTGCCAGGACGCCGCCGATCTCATCGCCGGGGCCCCCGGAGCAGACGAAGTCATCCCTGATGGCCAGAGCGTCGTTGAAAACGAAGATGTTGTCCTCGACGCACTGATTGGCGCGGTCCGGGACCTTGCTGGTGGAAAACGTGCCCTTGAGCTTCAGGTTGACCAGGCCGTTGCGGGAGTTCGTGCTGTTCGGGGTGTTGTTGAGCACCTTGAACACCTTCTTGAGCTCTTTCTTGCCCTTGCCGGGTACTCCCGCCTGGCCGCTTCTGTGACGGCTCCAAGTCACCCTTTCATTCCTGTGGAACTCGTCCCACAGAATGTACGCGGGCTCCCTGACCGTGAAGGGTGCGCCTGTATGGGCTCTGGACTCATCGGCCAGCGCGACGAAGTAGTCGGCTTCCGCCCTATCTCCCGCTACTGTGGATCGAATCCAGCCCATGAAACGGTCGGCGTCGCGTCCGACGCGAAACGAGGGAGTCACCGAGTCCAAGGGCTCGGGGAGACTGCGGACGAAAACCGGCGCCCCTTCGCTCTTTGACTCTCGAAACACGCCGAGCGCGAAGTGAAGCACGTGAAACGACCCATCGTCATTCGGTCTCAGGAACAGAAGAGCCCGGCTTCCGGGCACGAACTCGGGGGCTCCGAAGAACTCGAGCTCGACTCCAAGCTCTTCGGAGTAGCCGCCCGGCACCTTTACCGTGAGGTAGGAGCCGTCGATGGTGCCCTTGGCAAGGTCCCGAATCAGCATCGTGTACTCGGTGGAGATCAGCTTGCCGCGGGTCACGACGCCGGACCCCACCACTTCGACGCGAGCGATCACCTCGGCCTGCTTCGTCAAGCCGAAGTCGCTCACGTGCACGTAGGTGAGCGCCTGCAGGTTACCCACGGTGGCGGTTGCCGCGAGTGTCAGAAGAAGGCAGGTACGAGCTGTCATTGGTCGCCTCCCGGGCGGGTGGTTCGATCTCGAACTCTCAACCGATAGGCTGATGCTACCGCGTCACGACCTTTTCGCGAGGTGCGGTCTTGGAGTTCTTGCCCATGCATGAGCCACGCCCGGTGGCTGCGGCCTGGAACGGCTTTGAGCGCCCAAACCGGATTCCGCGAGAAAGGAAAACCGGCGAGGCCGAAGGCCCCACCGGTGGAGATCGGTCGATTCGGATCGACGGAACTAGTTGTTGGGCCACTGCGCCCAGTTGGAGCAGTGACTCGCCACGTCGCGACCCAGAAGGTCACGCAACGTGCCGCCGTAGATGGCGTTCATGACCGCACGAGGCTTGGCGAAAAGAAAGCCGTCCTTGATTCCAATGCTGCCGAAATGGGCAGCACTGAAACCATGGCCAACCTCGTGAATGGCCACCGTTGGCAGATCGAAAATCCGAGGCCCACTGGGCTGGGGCCCCTCGAGCCCGTTGTCGGCCCACTCGAAGTCATCGTTGTAGTAGATCTCGCGAAACGCGACGTCGAACTTGCCGTTGCCGTCGATGTCGGTCAGGTTGCCGTCGGCGTCGGCCCAGAAGAGCGTGAAGGTAACGCCCAACACGTTTGGATTGGCTGCGAAGTACGGAAAGGCAGCGCCGTCGTAGAAACCCACCTGAGTCAGGTCTGCCTCCCAGATCTCGAAGATGTTACCGGTCTGGAAGAAGAGCTCGACCACGCCCGGAAGCTCCGGTGTCGTCGCGTTCTGGCTGAGCATCGGATCGGCGCATTGCTCGTCGTCCCAGGTGGCTATCGATTCGTACATCCAGAAGTTCTGATCCGTGAGATTGACGTCGGCCGAGAGGTTGTCGCCAACGGCGCCCTTGACTCCGAACGTCACATCGGACGCTCCGCCATTGAAATCGGCTCTACGCGGATCTCCATAGACGAAATCGTGCGAGAGCTGGCCGTTGCCGAGGTCCTGTCGGAACCATTCGACGCGGCCTGGCTCGCCGCTGAGCGGATCGGTGATCGTCTCGGCCATCCCGAGAACCGCGGTGTGATCGCTGTAGTCCTGGGCAACGGCCGGGACGGTCAGCAGGGCGAGGACGGCGGCCAGGGCCAGGCCCGTCAGGTTTCTGAGATTCATGCTTCTTCCTCCTCATTAGTGCGCGGCTTCAGCGCGCGTTTTTGTTAGGTCCGCCAGGTCTGAGCGTCCCCCCGCTCAAGCCTCGGTCGGACGAAAGCCTCTGACTGTCAACGTCCGTAAACGAAAGAGAGTCGGCGCAATCTATTGAAGCAGATCCGCCGATGCAAATGCAGAGGTTTGCATACATTGTGCCGTTCGAAAAAACGGCCAGTCTGGCGCGGATTCTGCGGCCAACGCGGCGAAACCGGCGCAGGCACCCCCCTCATTTCCGGAACTACGACGAGAATCTCCGGAACAATTTGCCTAGAGACCACGTCCTACTTGCGAGGAGTGCTTGAAATCCCTGCATTCATCGTGCTTTGCGTCGATCGCCGCCCCAACCGAGGCAGTTGTGCCTCACACCAGCTCAAGGAGGATGAAGATGCCCCGACCTCGCCCCCGCAACACGCCCCAAAATCGGATTACCCGGTTCTTTCTGTGGTGCTCCGGCTCCGACATGCGCCTCCTCGAGGAAGTTCCGAGGTCCGAGACCGTCAAGCAGGTCGGCTACGGCACGCTCGTGGTTGTACCCGCGGTGCTGGCTCTGTTCGCGATGTCGTATGCCCTGTCGACGCTTACCGACAACTGGGCGGTCTATCTCGGGGGCGGCTTCGTGTGGTCGGTGATTGTCTTCTGCTTCGACCGCTTCATTGTCTCGACGTTTCGGAAGTCGCGGTCGATAGTCAGCGACATCACCTCGACGGTCTTCCTGAGCCGGCTGGTGTTCGCGGCGTTCGTTGGCGTGCTGGTCGCCCATCCGCTGGTGATGCTGTACTTCAGTGACTCGATCGAAGAGCTGCTGGCGGCCGACGGACGGAGCAAGGTGGCCCAGATCGAGTCCGGTTACGCGGTCCAGCAGAAGGAGTTGGAAAGCCGGGTGGCCCTCCTCAAGGCGGAGATACGGGAGCGGGAGCGCGAGCGGAACGAGTATCAGGCCAGGCTCGTCGACGAGATCGATGGCGTGATCAGCGGTCGGACCACCGGCATTCCCGGGCGGGGCGCGTCGGCTGAGGAGAAGAAGCTACAGCTTCAGGTGGCTCAGACCGAGCTGGACGCCGCTCGGGACCGCAACCTGGGCGAGATCTCGGCTCTGGAGACGAGGATCTGGGAGATCCGCGCCGAACGCGCCACCGATCGCGCCGGCTTCGTCCAACCCACGGACTATCTGGCCCGCGCCGGTGCTCTCGAGGCGCTGGCCTCGGGGTCACCCCACGTCAACACCGTGCGATGGTTCTTGATTTTGTTTTTCGTCTTTGTCGATACCTTGCCGATCTTGTTCAAGGGCTTCACACCTCGAGGCCCCTATGACGACCGGCTTCAACTGGCGGAGTTCAAATCCGAGCGCTCGGCCCAAGCCGAGCGCGACAGCCTGGAGCGGGTGCTCTATCCCCACATGGTGATCTCGCGCGAGAACCGGTTCATGTCCAACCAGAACTACAAGGGCGTGCGCGACTATGCCGAACGCTACCGTAGCTTTCTGGACGAGCTCGCGCGTCATCAGGAGGAATTCCTGAGCGAATGGCAGCGCCAGCAAGAGGTCTTGGCACGCCTCGACGACGAAGATCTGCGCCGGACCCAGTTGAGCTATATGGAGCAGCTCCGTTCGAGTAGCGCCGAGGTGGTCAACAAGGCGGTCGAGCAGTTCCGTCGGTCGCTCTCTTTCGACAGTCGGCGCAACGAGGGCGAGGCGGAAGCGACCTAGCCCGATCTCCTCAGCAAGTCCTCTTTGCAGGCTCTCCTCGGTTCTCGCGCGAACCCGGGGCAGGGTATAGCGTAATGAGTATTGGGCAACGGGGGGCGCCAGCCCGTGGGGTATGGCTGTGAAGCGAATCGGCAAGAGCGAAGCCAAGCCGGAGCGGGACTATTCGGCGGGTGTGAGATCGCGCGACCTGCCCGGCCTGTGGCGACGAGACTGGCACCGCGCCTATGCGATTCTCACCAGGGATCACGCCGAAGAAGAGGAACCAAGGGGCTGGTTCAGCCGCACCTGGTATCGAGGCAAGACGCTCTTCTTGGAGCTCTCCTACAAGCTCTCACCGCCGCGCCGGGCTCGACCCCGACTGGGTGCGTCACTGGTCTGCCATGTCATTCTGAGCGTCAGCGAAGAATCCCGGTAGGTAGGAGCGGACCGAGATGTCCGTACTGCCTCGCCGAAATCCTTCGCTTCGCTCAGGATGCCAAGCGGGTGGTTGCGGGTGCTGGGCGGCTCTGCGTCGCCTTCACTGATCCGCCACGTCATTCTGAGCGAGAGCGAAGAATCCCGCGAGTTGGGCCGACGGGGTCACTCGCGCTTCAGGTCGGGATTCCTCGCTCTGCTCGGAATGACCAAGGGCCGGAGGGCAAGAAGCTCCGAAAACCGGTCGGAGGGGACACGAAGGAATCGTGTCCCCGATTCCCGTAGAATCCGCCTTCGACCTCAGGGAGAACCATGACCGAGATCAGAAACCTCAGCCGGCACGTGGACCAGGAAGTCACCATTCGCGGCTGGCTGGCCAACAAGCGCTCAAGCGGCAAGATCGCTTTTGCCCAAGTCCGCGACGGCAGCGGCGTCGTACAAGTGGTGGCGAGTCGCTCGGATGTCGACGAGAGAAGCTGGGAAGCGATCCAGGAGGCCGTGCAGGAGTCCACCGTGCGTCTGGTGGGGAAGGTGAACGAGGACGCCCGTGCGCCCGGCGGGTACGAGATCCATGCAACCGAGTTCGAGCTCCTGGCCCTTTCCGAAGAGTTCCCGATCTCGCCGAAGGAGCACGGGGTCGCGTTCTTGATGGAGCATCGCCACCTCTGGCTCCGATCGAGCAAGCAGCGAGCGGCATTGAGGATCCGCAGCGAGGTCAGCCAGGCGATTCGGGACTACTTTTACGACGGCGGCTATACCCTCATCGACTCACCGATCCTGACGCCGGCGGCCTGCGAGGGGACTTCGACGCTGTTCGAGACCGACTATTTCGGAGATAAGGCCTATCTCAGTCAGTCCGGACAGCTCTACCTCGAGCCGGCGATCGCCGCCTTGGGCAAGGTCTATTGTTTCGGCCCGACTTTCCGGGCGGAGAAGTCGAAGACGCGACGCCACCTGATGGAGTTCTGGATGGTCGAGCCGGAAGTCGCGTTTATGGAATTCGATGGTGTTTGCCTGTTGGCGGAGGATTTCCTCTGCAGCCTGGTCGCCCGCGTGCTCGACCGTTGCGCCGAGGACCTCGAGGTGCTGGAGCGGGACACGGCCAGCCTGGAGGCGGTTCAGAAGCCCTTCCCGCATATCAGTTACGACGAGGCGATCGAGCGTCTGCAGAAGAAGGGCAACGAGATCGCCTGGGGAGATGACTTCGGTGGCGACGACGAGACCCAGATCACGGCCGATTTCGATCGGCCTCTGATGATCAGCCGGTTCCCGACCAAGATCAAGGCGTTCTACATGGAACCGGATCCGAACAACGCCGAGGTCGTTCTGGGGCTGGATATCATCGCGCCGGAGGGCTACGGCGAGATCATCGGTGGCAGCCAGAGGATCCACGACCTCGAACTGCTCGAGCGCCGGCTCGCCGAGCACGAGCTGCCCCGCGAGGCCTTCGAGTGGTACCTCGACGTCCGCAAATACGGCACCTGCCCGCACAGCGGCTTCGGTATGGGGATCGAGAGATTCGTGGCCTGGATGTCGGGCGTCAAGCACCTCCGCGAGACGATCCCGTACCCGCGCATGCTCAACAAGATCTACCCGTAGAGAAGTCTGAGCGGCTCGGCGTCGCCGAGGACACCTCGATCCAGACTACCGATTGAGGCCGCCGGTGTCGCCCCTCCGCGAGCGAAGAGAGGCTCGCTCCGAGGCGCACACGGCTGGCCTTCAGCAGCGGATCGCCGGAGTCGTTGTAGCGGCCAATCCCCGCTTACCCTACGAGCGAAGCGAACGGCGTCGGCCGACTACGCGCCCGCGCGCAGTGAGCCCAGCATCTCGTCGAAGGAAGAGCGGTTGGCTTCTACGGTGTCGCGCGGGCCGGTGAACTTGAAGAACCAGTTGGCGTCGGCTCCCTCGGCCACGGCACCCAGCAGCATGTAGCCGGGCAGGCTCTGCCCGGCCTGACCCATCATCGGACCGCCGCTCTGGTAGGTCCCGGAGACCTCGACCCGGAGAACTTCAATGGCACCGACGGTCACTTGTTCGGTTTTCATCCGCTCCGTCGAGGCCGATCCGTCCGGTTGGGTGAACTGATTGGCCCAGCGAACCGCGTTACCCATCGCGTCGCCACCCTGGCCAGGCCCGAAATAGAACACCACGCACTCGCCGTCGCCACCCGGGCCGGGTACCCGAAACTGGGCCCGCCGCATGGTGTTGGCGGGGGTCTCGGCGGCCCAGGACTCGGGAGCATCCCAGGTAAGCCCGCTGGCGCCGGTGCCTGCGCCGGGGTCCACCGGCGCGATCATCTGGTCCTGTCGTTGAGCCAACGGCGGATGCCCCTCGGGAAGCTCTGCGTCGGGGGCGATCGGACCCGCAGTTGTCACGTCGGCGGTGTTCGCGGTCTTCTCGCCCTTGTCGGCGCATCCTGATACCAGCAGCGCACTGAGAAGTGCGCCGAGTATGTAGGTCGATCTCTTGTTCATCTGATGCCCTCTCTGTCGGAACTAACTCGAGTTGACATCACCCGAGCGGGCAGAGTTTAACGTCAAAAAGGTACTTTCGCAGTAGGCTCCGGATCGAGTATGAAGTCCGATGACTCCCGAGGAGCCACTGCGGTTCTGCTGTCGATCTTCTTCCTCTCCGGTGTTGCCGCACTGGTCTACGAGGTTCTCTGGCTCAAGGAGCTAGGGCGGCTGTTCGGCGTGACCGCTTACGCCGCCGCCACCACTCTGGCGGTGTTCTTTCTCGGGCTGGCGGCTGGCGGATTCGTCTGGGGCCGCCGCGTCGCGAGCCTGCGCCGGCCGTTGCGCACCTACGCCCTGCTCGAGGTCGGCATCGCGGCGGCGGCGGTTCTCTACTTCTGGATCGCCGATCTTTACCACTGGCTTTATCCCGGGCTGTTCGCTCTACTGGGCGAGCAACCGCGGCTCTTTCTGGCGGCGAAGTTCTTGCTCGCGGTGGGTGTTCTCTTTCTGCCGGCCTTTTTCATGGGCGGCACGTTGCCGGTGATGGGACAGCATCTGATCCGGCGTGCCGACCAGTTGGGTCGCCGGGCCACGATTCTTTACGCCGTCAACACTCTGGGCGCCGCGGTGGGGGCCCTGGCGGCCGGCTTCTTTCTGCCACCGGCGCTGGGGTTCAGAAACTCGTACCTGCTGGCGATCGGCGCCAATCTGTTTGTCGCCGCGGTGGCCTGGTGGCGGAGCACTGAGGACTCGTATGCGGCAGCACCGCGAGCCCGGCAAGAAACCGTCGCCGGCGACGCCGTGACTGCCACCACTCAGTCCTGGCAGGTCTGGACGCTGGCGGCTGCCTCCGGCTTTTTGACATTGGCGCTCGAGGTGCTGTGGACGCGGATGTTCGCCCAGGTGCTGCAAAACTCGGTCTACACGTTCGCCGCCATTCTGAGCGTCTTCCTTCTGGCGCTGGCGCTGGGATCGGCGCTGGCCCACTGGCTCTGCCGGCGAGACTGGTCCCCGACGGCGGTCCTCGCCTCTCTGTTGACGATCTCCGGGCTTCTGGTCGCACTGACCCTGCTGCGCTTTCACCAACTGACCTCGGGCCTCGAGCTGGTGGGTGCCGGCCTCGGCTGGGGACGCTATCTGGTGGCGGTGTTCATCACCACGGTCTCGGTTCTGCTGCTGCCGGGGATCGCCATCGGCAGTGTCTTTCCCTACGTCATGAAGCTGGCGGAGGCGCGGATGGTGAGCGCCGGACGGACCCTGGGTCAGCTGGCCGCCATCAACACTCTGGCGGCGATCTGCGGCTCACTGGTGGCGGGTTTCTTCCTGCTCGACAGTCTTGGCCTGTGGAGGAGTCTCGAGTGGGTAGCGCTCGCCTATTGCGCTCTGGCGGTTGTCGTCGCCATCGGTCAGGGGGACGGCCGGGGGCGCCGAGTCGTGGTGGCGCGCCTCGCCGTGCCGCTTCTGTCAGCCCTTCTGGTGGCGGCCCTGGTCGACGTCGACGAGCTCACCCTCGTCAGTTTGGACGCGGCTCGCAACGAGGAGATCGTCGAGGTGCAGGAGGGGGCCCACGGGGTCGTCTCGGTGGTCAGGCGAGGCGACGACTTGAGGATCAAAGTCGACAACTCGTATCTGCTGGGCACCAGCCTCTCGACCCCGAATCTGAGATTGCAGTCGTGGATCCCGCTGGCGCTTCACCCGCGACCGAGAAACGTTTTCTATCTCGGTATGGGTACCGGAATCACCGCGGGCGGAGCGCTCTTCCTGCCGGTCGAGAGAGTGGTCGTCTCGGAGCTCAACCCGGATGTGGTGGAGCTGTCGCGCCGTCACTTCGCAGCCTTTCTGGGGGGCTGTTCGAAGATCCGCGAGCGGAGGTCGTGGAGGAGGACGGGAGAACCCTGCTTGCAGGCAGCCGCGAGCAGTTCGACGTAGTCATCGCCGACATCTTTCTGACCTATCGTGCCGGCGTCGGCAGTCTCTACACCCGGGAGCACTTTGAGGCCGTGCGCTCGCGACTTGCTCCCGGAGGCTTGTTCGCCCAGTGGCTACCGGCCTTCGAGCTCTCGCAGCGTGAGTTCGGGGTTATCGCTCGCGCCATGCTCGAGGTATTTCCACAAGTGACGCTCTGGAGACGCGGATTCTCGCCCCAGTTTCCGGTCTATGCGCTGATCGGCAGCGAAAGCACCGATGCCCTGGATCTCTCCGTTTTCAAGCGCAACCTCAGCAGGCTGGAGCGCCCAGACCTTCTGCCCTCCGAGGTGTGGATCCGGAACATCCCTTTGGCTGCCTACGCCGGCAACCTCGGCCCGATCCGCGACGCCTTCGCGGACTACCCGCTGTCGACCGACGATCGACCTCTGATCGAGTACCTCTCACCGAGGACTCACCGCGACAGCCGAGGGTCGCAAGGCTCGAGTGTCCTGGCCTGGCGCGAGCTGGCCGACTTCTGCGCTCGCCTTCTGGCTCTGCAACCGCCCCGGAGCGATCCGTTCCTGGCCACCGTCGGCAGAGGTGAGTTGGCTCAGGTCCCGGCGGGACTGGCTTTCTACCGTTACGAGACCTATCGCCGCCTGGGCCTGGAGAGAGAGTCCCAGCGGGCGATCATCGAGTATCGGCAATTGATCCACCGTAGCGCCGAATCAGGTTCCGACTAGTCGGTCGGCCAGAGACTCAGGTATCTGAGCCTGTAGTATTCGCGCCATGGGTTCACGCCCCTCCGCCGACGAGGCCCGACGACTCTGGAGGCGCCGGATCCTCCAGCTTCTTTCTCCCCGAACTCGAACCTGGGTTCTGACGGTACCGCTGCACCTCCTGGCTTTCGTGATTCTGTATTTCGCCACGGCGCGGATCATGGAAACGGAGATCCGTTCGCTCGCCGGCGATGCCGCCAGCGATCGTCTGGAGCGAGTCGAGCGAGAGCTGAACGAGATCGCGGTCGCCCATGTGGGAACCGCCGAGGGTGGGCACGTATTTCATGCCCTCCTGCTGTCGCAGCGCGATATCAATTTGCAACTGTTTCTGCCCGGCGGCTCGTTCGTCGGTTCCCAGGTGAAGCTTTCCGAGCAGAATCATCGCGAGATCATTGACTTCTTCCGTGGCGACGAGACCCGCCTCGTGTGGTTGAGTGATCGCGGCGGCGAACAGCGCCTGCGCGGCCTGCGGCGCATCGAGGCAGGTCCGTCATGCATCCCTTGCCACGAACGCGGAGAAACTCTCGCCGTCGCCACCATGAGTATGGATCTGACCCGGATCGTTGGCCGGCTGCGTTCGCACTCTCGTCGCAATCTAGGCATCCTGATCATCGCCTGGGGCACGCTTCTCGGAGCGATCAACATTCTGGTCAAGAAGTCCGTCGAGCGTTCGGCTGCACGGTTGGAGGCAAGCTTGGCAGCGGCCGAGGCGGGCGAGCCGGAGAGTGCCGACAGCAGCCAACTGGTTCTCGATCACGCCACCGACAGGTTGCATCGGGCTCTGAACCACTTTCTCGATCGCCAGCGCCGCCGCCAGGCCGAGGTGGCGGAGCGTCTCGAGCACAGCGATCAGCTCGCCTCTCTCGGCCAATTGGCGGCCGGACTCGCCCACGAGATCAAGAACCCGCTGGCCGGAATCCAGGGGGCGATCGAGATCCTGCGCGAGGACAACCACGAGCAGCGTACCGGGATGTTGTACGACGACATGTTGGGGGAGCTGAAGCGGGTCAATACCACTCTCCAGCTCCTGCTCGAGTCGGCGCGGCCGTCGCCGCCGCAACTGGCAATGACGGATCCGGAGGTCCTGATCAAGGAGACCGTCTATCTCTTGCGACCCGGGCTCAGCAGGCGCGGCGTAGCGCTGCGCTACGAGATCGCTCCCGACACCGGACAGGTGCGGGTCGACTCTGCCAAGATCCGCCAGGTGTTGATCAATCTGATCCAGAATGCCGCCGAAGCAATGGATGAAGGTGGCAGCATCGTCCTGCGCGCCGGCAAATTCCCGGAGGCCGAGGGCGGTCTGATTCTGGCGGTCGAGGATGACGGCCCCGGGATCTCGGAAGAGCAGCAGGAGAAAATCTTCGAGCCCTTCTTTACCACCAAGTTCTCCGGCACCGGCCTGGGCCTGGCGATAGCGCACCGGCTGGTCGAGCAGCACGGCGGCTCGCTGGAGCTGGACTCGGAGCCCGGCCGGGGCTCGACCTTCTATGTTCTACTGCCGGCTGCGGTCCCTGTGCCACCACCGGCGGACGCGAGCGAGCCTTCGAGTGGGGAGTAACCGATGGCGCTGATTCTCCTGGTTGAAGACGAGAAGCTCCTGCGCTGGGCGCTTTCCGAACAGCTCAAGCGCGCCGGCCACGGTGTCCATGACGCCGCCAACCTGGTCGAGGCCGCTAGCCATCTCGAGCAACATCAGCCGGACGTCATGCTGCTCGATCTGTCGCTGCCCGACGGCCACGGCCTCGACTTCTATGAGTCCCACCGCTCTCGCCTGAAGGACACCCCGACGATCGTCATGACGGCGGTGGGTGAGGTGGAAGACGCGGTGCGCGCGATGAAGCTGGGCGTGCTGGATTTCTTGAGCAAACCGGTGGATCAGGGCGACCTGCTCGCACTGATCGAACGCTCGGTCTCGGTGCGTAGCGATCGGCTCGAGGTGGAGGCCGCACGGCAGACCCGCGAGCGGAATCTCAAGGTCGAGCTGGTGGTCGAATCGGACGCCTTTCAGCAGATCCTGCAGATTATCGAGGAGGTGGCGCGCTCCGACATCGACACCATCCTTCTACAGGGCGAGAGCGGAACCGGCAAGAATGTTCTCGCCCGCCACATCCACGCGATCTCGGCGCGACGCGCGAAGCCGCTGCTCGAGGTGAGCTGCGCCGCGATTCCCGACACTCTGCTCGAGAGCGAGCTGTTGGGGCACGAGCGCGGCGCCTTCACCGATGCCAAGGGCACCCGCAAGGGTGCCTTCGAGTTGGCCGATG
>JAAENP010000094.1 GCA_024224155.1 bacterium | reverse complement strand
GGGAGTGGCGGCGGGGATGGGGACGTAGGCCGGGGTGGTGTGCAGCGCCGGCGCCGCGGCGGGGTGGGAGACGAGCGCGGGATGGAGGGGCACGATCGTGAGGATCAGTGCGGGGGCGAACGGCGACGAGCCAGGACGCCGATCAGGCTCGGCGAGCGGCGGCCGGCGAGCGGTCAACGTTCTGCGATCGCTACGAGCAATCATCATCGGAGCTTGTCCAGGTAACGGGCATCCAACCAGTAGATGTCAATGTCGGCCCGCTCGGGGTCGGGAGCGAGGCCGAGCGTCTCGCGGACCGTGTTCCTGTAGCGCGGGATCTTGGTGTTCTTTGGGCGCCGGCTCGTGAAGAAGAGGTACTGTCCGTCCGGCGACACGCTCGGGCAGAGCTCGCGGTGCTCGGTGTTCACCGCAGCGCCGAGGTTGCGGGCTTTGGTCCAGGTGTGGTCTGGAAGCTCGAAGCTCACGTATAAGTCGGCGCCTCCGAATCCCTCGTCTCGTTTGGAGACGAAGACGATGTAGTCCCCGTCGGGGGAGATGCATGAATCGGTCTCGCCAACCTCCGTGTTGACCGCCGTCCCCAGATTGGTCGGTGGCCCAAACTCGTCACCGTCCATTGCAGCGCGGTAGACGTCAAAACCACCAAAGCCGCCAGGCCGGGAGCTGAAGAAGTACAGGAAACCGTCCTTCGATTCCGATGGGTAGAGGTCCCAGCCGCCGGTGTTGATGGGTTCGGGTAGGCGGACCGGATCGCCCCATCCCTGCTCCGTGCGATCGACATACCAGATGTCCGGATTCTCGATCTGCGGCCCGGCGCCACTTGCCGGCCGCAGGGAGGTAAAATACACGCGATGGCCGTTCGGGCTCATCGTGAGGTCGTAGTCGGGGTACTTGCCGCTGAACGAGGCAACGGCAGGCTCGGTCCAGCGTCCGTGGACAGACTTCATATGGAGAATGTAGGTGCTGCCCTCTGCAAAGAGGCCGAAGAACACCTCCAGGCCGTCGGGCGTGAACGCCGTACTCCACTCCGCCGTGTCGGTCGAAACGACTCCTGGAGCGAAGAGGACGGGCTCAAGCCCGGGTGGCTCCTGACCGAGATACGGTCCCTTCAGCAAGGGGAATTCCGTCTGATCATCCCGGGCGAAGCCCGGAGCAACAAAGGTGTCCTTCCGGTAAGCGTGCGTGACCGGCGCTGAGGCCGTCGGTACCGTTGGTGGTCTAACGACCGACCGACGGAGGACAGCCGATGAAGCAAGGATCCCACCGCCCTTCCCGGGACATCTTGAGTGACGTTCGTAGCCGGTTCGAGCGCTGGCGCCAGAGTCGGAAGCGAGGCACCCGTATCCCTGAGGCGTTGTGGCAAGCGGCGGTCAAGGCCGCTGGAGATTGCGGCGTTTCCAAGACGGCCCAGGCCCTGGGCCTGGACTACTACGGGCTGAAGACGCGCTTGGAGTCCACCCTCGAGGTCTCGGAGTCGGAGCCAGCTGCCGGTCGAGAATTCCTGGAGATTCCGCTGTTTGCGTCGGCGCCGGACTGCGTGCTGGAGATGGCGGACGCAGCGGGGTTAAGGCTACGGGTCGAGTTGCGAGGTTCGGCCGCGGCGCATTGCGAGCCGCTGGTCCAGACTTTATGGAGGGTGACGCGATGATTCAGGTGGCGCCGCAGATGCGGGTGCTGGTCGCGGTGGAGCCTGCGGACTTCCGCAAGGGCATTGACGGCCTGGCCAAACTGGCTCGTGAGGAGCTCGACCACGACCCTTTCTCCGGCTGCCTGTTCGTGTTCCGCAACCGCAAGGCCACGGCGGTGAAGATCCTGGTCTATGACGGTCAGGGTTTCTGGCTCTGCTACAAGCGCCTGTCGGCGGGGCGATTCCGCTTCTGGCCGGCCGGGAAGAAGCTACGGTCTCTGGAAGCCCACGAGCTGCAGGTGCTGCTCTCGGCTGGCGATTTCTCAGCGGCAAGGGCTGCGCCGCCGTGGCGCCGCCTAAGTTCAGGCACTTGAAGGCGAAAATTCTACTCCCCAGGACCTTGCGTTCCACATTTTCGTCCTGTAGGGTGTCTTCACCATGGAGGTGAAGCTCAAGTACCGAGGTCGCGAGATCACGGATGAGGACCTCGCGTTCATCGCGAAGCTGATCGCCCAAAACCCTGGCGCCAGCCGCCGACGGCTGTCGAAGCTGCTGTGCGAGGCTTGGGACTGGAGACAAGCCAATGGCGAGCTGCGGGACATGGTCTGCCGCGGCCTGATGCTGAAGTTGCATCGCGCCGGGCTCATCGAGCTGCCCCCCGTGCGTTTTACTCCCCACAACAACGTGGTCGCTCGGCGCAAGCCTCAGAGAGTCTTGGTTGACCAGACGCCTCTGTGCACTTCCCTGAAGGAGATCCAGCCGCTGGAGATCCTCCAGGTCCGGCGCACGCGAGAAGAGGCGTTCTATGATGGCCTGATCGAGGAGTATCACTACCTCGGCTACACCCGGCCGGTCGGCGAGCACCTGAAGTACCTGATCGTGACGTCGAATCGGCCGGTGGCGTGCATGGCGTGGGGCTCGGCGCCGCGCCATCTGGGTCCGCGCGACCGTTTCATCGGCTGGTCGGCTGAGGCCCGTCGTCGCAACATTCGCTATGTGGCCTACAACACCCGCTTCCTGATCCTTCCCTGGGTCGAAGTGCCCCATCTGGCGTCGCACCTTCTAGGTCGCATGACGCGGATGCTTCCGGCGGACTGGGAACGCCTATACAGCCACCTGATCTACTACCTCGAGACCTTCGTCGATCCGCGGCGTTTCCGTGGCACCTGCTACCTGGCGGCCAACTGGATTGCCTTGGGTCAGACCACCGGCATCGGCCATAACTCGCGGACGAAGAAAGCCACCCAGCCGAAGAAGGAAGTGTTGGGTTACCCGATGCGGAAAGACTTTCGCCAGCTGCTCGGGGCGGCGCCATGAGCCGACGCAAGCCCGAGCGAATTGTGTTGGATGCCGCCGAGCTGATGGCGATCGTCGAGCGTACCCAGACGTGTACGCTTACGGTGGGGGACTACGAGAAACTGAAAGCGAGCGTCGAGACCCTGGTTTGGATGGAGGCCGAGCTGGGAAAGACGAACGCGTCCCTCAAGCGCCTTCGCAAGATCCTGTCCATTAACACGAAGAAGACCGAGAAGACGAGCGAGGTGCGCAAAGGGGTGGAGGGTGCAAAAGGTGACGACGAAGAGACCAGCGGTGAGAAGCCGGAGAAGAAGAAGAAGGGACACGGTCGTAACGGCGCTGACGCCTATGAGGGCGCAGAGAAGATCCCGGTGCCTCACGAATCGCTCAAGCCTGGTGACCCGTGCCCGGAGTGCGAGACCACCAGCGCCAAGGTTTACCCCCTGATCCCTCCACGCAAGCTGGTGCGCATCAAGGGCCAGGCACCGATTCAGGCGACAGTTTACGAGCTCGAGGGAGCACGCTGCAATCTCTGCGGCAAGGTGTTCTGGGCCAAGGCTCCGGAGGAGGTCGGGGAGAAGAAGTACGACGAGACGTCGGCGAGCATGATCGGGCTCTTGAAATACGGCGTCGGGGTACCCTTCAACCGACTCGAGAGGCTGGTGAAGAGCTTCAAGATCCCACTTCCAACCTCGACTCAGTGGGACATCGTCAGAAAGGCCGCCATCATCCTCGCGATGGCCTACGAAGAGCTCATCCGGCAGGCAGCGCAGTGGGATATCTTCTACAACGACGATACCTCGGTGAAGATCCTTCAGCTGCTCGAAGAGAATCAACGGATCGAACAGGAGGGCTCGAAAGAGCGTACCGGGATCTTCACCTCCGCCATCGTCGCGACCTGCGACGACCACAAGATCGTGGTGTTCTTCACCGGGCGCCAACACGCCGGGGAAAACCTCGAAGATGTGCTGCGGCGCAGGGCGGCGGAGCTCGAGATACCGATGCAGATGTGCGACGGGTCGTCGCGCAATGTGCCGAAGGATCTGGCGACGATCTTGGCCAATTGCATGGCTCACGGACGCAGGAAGTTCGTGGAGGTGGCCGAGAGCTTCCCTCGAGAATGCCTCTACGTGCTCGAGTCCTTGCGTGAGGTCTACCGGCACGATGCCATTGCCCGTAAAGAGGAGATGTCGCCCGAGAGGCGGCTACGCTTCCATCAAGATCACTCCGCCGAAATCATGGCGGCTCTGAAGAGCTGGATGAACGAGCAGCTGGAGGAAAAGCACGTAGAACCGAACTCCTCCTTGGGGGGCGCCTTCTCCTACATGCTCAAGCGGTGGGACAAACTCACGCTGTTTCTACGCAAGCCTGGCGCACCGCTGGACAACAACATCTGCGAGCGAGCGCTGAAGAAAGCTATCCTCCATCGCAAGAACGCGCTGTTCTACAAGACCAAGAACGGCGCTCGCGTCGCCGATATCTTCATGAGCCTGATCTACACCGCGGAGCTTGAAGGAGTCGATCCGTTCGACTATCTCACCGAGCTTCTGAAGCACCCTGAAGAGCTGCGGCGCAGCCCCCAGGAGTGGATGCCCTGGAACTACCAGGCGGTTGTTGCAGCAGCCGAGGCGGTGGCCGCTCAGCCCGACGTCGAACTGGCGGCCTGAGCCGCGCCATCCGAGGCGGCCAGTCGGAGCCGGAAGAGCTGCGGTCCGAGGCGCAGCTGAAGCAGCCGAGGCGGCGGCTCAGCCTGACGTCGGCCGAATTGGCGGCCTGGCCTGAGCCCATCCGAGGCGGCCACTCGGCGCCGTGCCATCCGTGGCAGCCAGTCGGTCTAGGCCATGCCGTTGCCAATGAGCTCAGGGCCGACGGCCTCCACCGCCGACCGAGCGCGGCGCTACGTCCCAGCGTCACTCCGCACAGACGGCACGGACCTCCGGCCAGGGAAGGGCCGGCCGTCGATGGCGTCACGCCAATGGCCTCGCGCCCGCCGACGGTGAGGACGATGTCACGCCTCGGCGATCAGCGCCGCCGCCCCCATGGTCGCAATCGTTGAGTAAATTGGCTCTACGCACGCTTGCCGCAAGGACACGTCGTATAGACGTGGAGCGTAATGTTGAGGCCCTCCTCGCGCACGACGAGATTTCGAGCTACCAGCACTTTTGGAATGAAGGGTCGATCGCAGAGCTTGAGCAAGTGGAACCAATTCAGCGGCTGAACGCTAAGATACTTATGGCTATCGCGGAACTAGAGTCTGAAGACAGTGGTGTAACACTGCCATCTGTGGTTCGGCATCCACTATTGCGAGAAACGATATCTGGGGACATCGCTGTTCGTGCC
>JAAENP010000093.1 GCA_024224155.1 bacterium | reverse complement strand
GGAAGTACGACGGCTCCACGCGCGCGCTCGAGCTCAAGAAGGTGATGGAGGACCTCGGCGGCGACGCCACCGACGATCTCGAGGTCCGCGAAGGGGAGCCCGAAGAGTTCGACATCGACGCGCTGGCCGACGAATCCGACGAAGCGCCGGTGGTGCGCCTGGTCAACATCATCCTGACCGACGCGATCAAGCGCGGCGCCTCGGACATCCACATCGAGCCCTACGAGAAGAAGTACCGCTGCCGGTACCGGGTCGACGGTCTGCTCTACGAGGTGATGTACCCGCCGCTGCGCCTGCGCGAAGCGATCACCAGCCGGCTCAAGATCATGGCCAAGCTCGACATCGCCGAGAAGCGCCTGCCCCAGGACGGTCGCATCAAGATCAAGACCAAGATCGGCGACAAGGACAAAGAGCTCGACTACCGCGTCTCGGTGCTGCCGACGATCTTCGGCGAGAAGATCGTCATGCGGCTGCTGGACAAAGACAACCTGATGCTGGACATGACCAAGCTCGGGTTCGAGATCGAGTCGCTTTCCAAGTTCCAGGACGCCATCGCCCAGCCCTACGGCATGGTTCTGGTCACCGGGCCTACCGGCTCGGGCAAGACCAACACCCTCTACTCGGCGCTGCAGACGCGCAACACCGCCGAGACCAACATCCTGACCGCCGAGGATCCGGTCGAGTTCAACCTCACCGGCATCAACCAGGTGCAGACGAAGGAGTCGATCGGGCGCAACTTCGCCACCGCCCTGCGCTCCTTCCTGCGCCAGGATCCGAACATCGT
>JAAENP010000092.1 GCA_024224155.1 bacterium | reverse complement strand
TTGCTGGCCCGATTGACGGAGCTCGAGATCTTCACCTGGAGTTATAGGGACGACCCTGACGACGCCCGCCACGTGGGGCCGGTGGCCGAGGACTTCTACCAGCGCTTCGGCTTCGGGCACGACGACAAACACATCTCGCCGAGCGACACGGGGGGCCTGGCCCTGGCAGCCATCCAAGGCCTTCACAAGATGGTCCAAGAGCAGCGGAGCGTCATTGAGAAGCTTCAGGCCGAGATCGCCGAGCTGCAGGAGTTGTTGACAGCGCGGTGAGGGGCAAACCGCCACGAAATAGGAGGGTCGCCGCCGGATGTGAAGTTTTCCATCGTCAGGAAAGACGCGGCGCGCCTATCGTGACACTTGACAAGTTGGGTATGGACAAGAAACACATCTTGGCCGAGATTCGGAGGACAGCCGTGGGAAACGGTGGTTTGCCCTGGAGCAGCCGGAGGTTCGAAGCCGAAACCGGGATCAAGGAAAGCGAGTGGGCTGGTGTCCACTGGGCGCGATGGGCCGATGCGGTCGAGGAGGCGGGCTTTTCGCGGAAGACGCTGGCCCAAGCTTCAGACGAAGAGGCGCTCCTGGACGCGTACATCCAACTGATCAGATACCTTGGTCGCTTCCCCGTGCGAAACGAGCTCCGCATGAGGGCTCGCAGCAGTTTGGAGTCCGCGCACGACGACGGTTTCAACAACAGGTGGGGAGGGAAGGTGCAAACCGCCGCGAGGATTCTCGCCTACTGCCGGAGCGTCGGTGGCTACGAGGACGTAGCCTCAATCTGCGCTCCGATAGCTGCGAGGGCGGCGGACAAATCCGAATCGGGTCTCGGCAAGGCCGAAGAGAACATCGGCTATGTGTATCTCGCACAGTTTCAGCAGAGCCACTACAGGATTGGCAGAACCAAACGGGTTAGCCAAAGCGAAGCCGAGCTATCGGCGGCGCTACCCGCGAAGGCCAAGATCATCCACGCCATCAAGACCGACGACCCGGTGGGAATAGAGGCCTACTGGCAGCGTCGCTTCGAAGACCGGCCAAGGCGAGGCGAGTGGTTGACGCTAACGGATGAGGACGTCCGCGCATTCAAGAGACGGAAAACGCAGTAGCCCCAGCCAGCTCCAGCCGAGCTGCGTCGTAGGGCTAACGCGGCGCCGCCCGCCAGTTTTCGCGGACGGGGAGCGTCGTACCGGATTCTCGGCGTCGCTACTTCTGAACCGAGTTCCAGCCGTCCCTCCACGATAGGTAGTCCTCGGTGCCCTCCTCGTAGGGGTTGTCTGAGAGAGGCCTTCCGTTCTGCGCCGCTTTCACGCCCTCAAGGTAGGCTTCGTCTGCCCCCATGATCCCTCCTTTCTCCCGCCTGGCGGGTTGGCATTATCGAGCCAACTAAAACGTTACGCCCATTATTGCGAAGCTTGCGCCACCCGTACGGGCAGGATGGGAGCGCCTGCGCACCTCACTTCAGGAGGCTCTAAGAACTCAGAGGCTCAGCGCTGCTTCCTCTTCCTTCTGTCTGCGCAAGGCTCTGCGCCGTTCGCGCCATCCGCCTCTGAGCCGCCCGAGTAGGCGGTTGAGGGGATTGCCTCTAGAGAGGAATCGGATGGGTCGCCGCCGCCGGACGCCAAGCTCGCGCTGAAACCCAAGCAGTCCCCGGTGGCTCGGATCGAGTGCCAGCCCGCGGCGCAGCGTACGAACGGCCTCGCGCCGGTTGCGGACGAGCAGATACGAGCGCGCGAGGTTGAGATAATTGAGCGGTTGAAACGGCTGGAGCTCGACCGCGTGGAGACACATTGCCAGACCCTCTTGCTTGCGGCCTTCGCAGCGGGCGACGGCATGCCCGAGGTATGAGTAGAAGAGCCCGGGGAGCTCACCGTTCTGGGCCTGGTGATGTTCGAGCCGGCTCAGGTGCGTTAGCCCATCTCTCCACTCGCCCTGAGAACAGGCGCGGATACCGAGGACGAGCGTTTCCGTAGGATCTGCCAGCAACTTAGGCTGCCTCTCTCTGTCTCCCTTTAGTCGAGAATACGCGCCGTCCGTGGGCTGCGGCTGTGAAACCGGTTACACCGGGCCGCAGCTCAGGGTTTTCGTGGCCAGGGCGCGACAGTAGACGCTCTTGCCGCCGCGAATCACGGCCGCGAGCTCGCAGGTGAGATTGATTCGACACCCCGGCTGCAGTTGCTCGAAGGTCGATCGATCGAGCGCCAGCTCGAACATCAGTTGCTGTTCGCCGGTGGTGTAGGCGACGGAGGCCCAGTTGGGATGTCGTGCAAGGTCGGCTTGAAAGCCTGGGTCGATCTCTTCGAGATAGACGTAGGTTTCGCGGTCGTAGCCGAGCGCGAAGTAGGGGCGCGTGGCCCAGTCGGCGTCGCGCCGGTAGACGGACACCACCTCGGCATCCGTGGCTTCGATCGACGAGTGAACCGCCCGCCGTGCGAACTCTTCGAGTCGCACTTTGGTTTCCTCGACGCCGAGGTCTTCGGAGTCCTGTTTCAGGGTCGCGAGCTCCAGCAGCAGTTCGGCGGCCGTCCAGGCTGCGGCCGGTCGAGCGTCGCGACAGGCGCCGAGGATCAGCGCAAAGAGGAGGAGCGCGAGTGCCGAGACGGCACCGCCGGTCGCGCCGGCTGCAAACAGGCGAGGGGACAAACCTTCAGATCTCATGGTCGGGTCTCACAGGCAGGGTGCACAAGTGCCAGTGTAGTGGCATGGTGGAAAGGTGGACTTGTCATAGGCCGCGAGATCGCCCAGTATCGAACCGCGGAGCATGTCTAGAAACTACGACGCCATCGTCATCGGAGCCGGGATCATCGGTTGCTGCACCGGCTACGAGCTCGCAAAGCGCGGCTACCGCACACTCAACGTCGACAAGCTGCACGGCGCGGGCTACGGCTCGACCTCGGGCTCGTGCGCCATTGTCCGCTTCCACTACTCGACCCCCGATGGCGTTGCCATGGCCCGGGAGAGCTACTTCTATTGGATTGACTGGGGTAGGTACCTGGGAATCGGTGACGAGGCTGGCCTGGCCCGATACCGGAACACCGGCTGCCTTGTCTTCAAGACCGAGCGCAACCACCACTTGACGAACGTCATGGCGAGCCTCGACGAGCTCAAGGTTGCCTACGAGGAGCTCGACGCCGGCGGCGTGAAGGAGTTTCTGCCGATTCTGGACACGCGCTCGTTCGGCCCTCCGGTCGGACGCGAGGATCCCCGCTTCGGGCACCCCACCGGCGACTCGATCGAGGGAGCGATCTACGTTCCCGAATCGGGCTTCATCAGCGATCCCCAGCTTTCGTGCCACAACGTGCAGCGGGCATGCGAGGCCCGTGGCGGCGAGTTTCTGTTCGGTGCCGAGGTGGTCGCAGTTCTCGAGGCCGGTGGCCGCGCGGCCGGCGTACGGCTGGCCGACGGCACTCGTCTCGAGGCCGGTGTCGTCGTCAACGTCGCCGGACCCCATTCCGGGAGAGTCAACCGGATCGCCGGGGTGGACGGAGGGATGAAGATCTCGACGCGTCCCGTCAAGCATGAGGTGTGTCACGTGCTGGGCCCCGCCGGCGTCGACTGGGACACCGTCGGCACCATCACCTCGGACGGCGACGTCGGCGGCTATTCGAGGCCGGACACGGGCAACCACGTCCTTCTCGGCTCCGAGGACCCGCCGTGCGACGACCTCGACTGGGTCGAGGATCCGGACGACTACAACACCAACTTCAGCGAACACTGGTTCACACAGGTCCTGCGAGTGGCGCAGCGTATGCCCGAATTGCCGGTGCCCAATCGGCCCGGGGGCGTGGTCGATCTCTACGACGTCAGCGACGATTGGATCCCGGTCTACGACCGCTCGGATCTACCGGGGTTCTACATGGCGGTGGGGACGTCCGGCAACCAGTTCAAGAACGGTCCCGTGGTGGGCAAGCTGATGGCCGAGCTGATCTCCAGGGTCGAGGCCGGCCACGACCACGACCGGGATCCGGTGAAGTTGCGGCTCAAGTACACCCGGCGCGATCTCGATCTCGGATTCTTCAGCCGGCTGCGCGACGTCCACAAGGACTCGTCGTTCTCGGTCATCGGGTGAGTGACACCGCTCCCGGCGACTGCTAGGACGCCTGCTCTCCGAGGAGCGCCTGGAAGCGGGGATGGTCGCGTAGGGCATCCAGGTTGCTGTCCTGCCGCAGCCAGTCGATATAGGCGAGTCCTCTGGTAACGGATTTTTCGATGCACTCCAGGGCCCGATCGATCTCGCCGGCCAGTGAGTAAACGCATCCTATGTTGTAGAGAACCATCGGCTCATCGGGCTCAAGTTCCATGGCTCGCTCGGCCCAACGCAGTCCTCGCTTCGATTGTCCCAGACAGACCAAGGCGGTGGCGCCCAGATAGAGCGCCCGGGTCTCCTCGGGGTTCTGCTGCAGGCGGCGTTCGGCGGCCTGTATACCCCGGCGCCGGCACGCGGCGGCTTCCTCCGGGCGCTCCAGCTCGTCGTAGATCTGCGGCACGAGCAGAAGCGCCTGGTAGTCGTCGGGATCGACTCTGGAGGCGTGCCCGAACAGCTTCGCGGCGGTCTTGAGATGACCCTGGACAAAACTATTGCGAGCGTAAAAATAGAAGGCCTCGTAGAGCTTCGGATTCAGGTCGATCGCCGTTTCGAACTCCTCCTCGGCCGCTTCGTACCGGCGCTGGAGCGACAGCACCAACCCACGCGCGGCGTGCGCTTCGGCCAGATCGGGGGAAAGCTCGAGCGCACGCCGACTTGCCAGGTCGGCCTGCTCCAGGTCGGCCTCGTCGCCGTCGGCGTACATGAAGAGGAAGGTGCAGCATTCGGTGACGCCGGCGTAGGCGCGGGCGTAGTCGTGGTCCAGCATCAGTGCCATGTTGAAGAGCTGCAGGGCCGCTTCCACGCCGCGGCGCCGGTACTCGAAGAACCGCTCGCGCCCTTTGAGGTAGTACTCATAGGCTTGAACGTCGGAGGTCGGCGGTCGCTTGAGAGCCTCCGAGTGTTGCTGATCGAGGCGCAGCTCGAGCGTGTGGGCAATACGCTCGGCGATCTCGTGCTGGATGGCGAAGACGTCCTCCAGGGGGCAATCGAAGGTGTCCGACCAGAGCTCTATTCCGCCGACCGTCCTGGTCAGTTTGGCACTCACTCGCAGCCGGCCGTCGGCCTTGCCGACGTTGCCCTCGAGAACCGCGGACACCCGCAGCTGCCGACCCGCTTCCCGAGCGTCGTCGATGGCTCGAAAGTGGAAGGAGGAACTGCGCGGTGCGACCCGCAGGCCCTCTACGCGGGACAGGGCGGTGATCAACTCGGCAGCCAGACCGTCGCAGAAGTACCGCTGGTCTTTACCAGCGCTCAGATCGGCGAACGGCAGGACAGCTATGGAGGACGTCAGCATCGGGTCACCTCCCTGGAAGCTCGGCCGTGTCCATCATGCCACGATTCTCCTGGAGACGGCGTTGTCAATGAACCCGTCTTCGCCTGCACCTGGCGGCAATTAGCCTGCTCGGCTACCAAGCGGATTCTTCAGCCACAACCCTGGGGCCCTTCAGGGTCAGGTTGAAGGTTGTCCCGGCCGCGAGGTTCTCGAAGAGAACGCAGCCGTCGGCACCCGTGCGCCGCCGCTGTGTGTGGCCGCCCGATTGCTTGAGGATCACCTTCCTATCAGCCAGGGGATCCTGGTTGAGGCTGAGACAGGTGGCGAGCGTGGTCCCTTCCGCCGCAACCTCTGGCCCGTAGGCTTTGAGCTTGAACTTCTTTCCCTCTCGAAGGGCGTAGTGGGAGAAGCATCCGTCCGGGCCGGTGTCGGCAAATCTCTTCGGTCTTCCTGCCTGGGAGAGACGCACACGGGCGTCGGCCAACGGATCGCCGGAAAGCGCCAGACAACCGGTGACACCGACGAGGTCGAGAATCCACACATCGCTGTTGCCCCCCCTGTTCGAGGAGAATGCGATTCTGGAACCGTCGGGCGACCAGGCTGGATAGAGGTCGTTGGCGGCGTCGGTGATGAGTGGCCACGGGCGGCCGTCATTCGAGGAAACGAGCCAGATGTCCCAGTTGCCGTTCCGATCGGTCCCGAAGGCGATCAATGCGTCGTCCGGTGACCAGTCAGGTCCGACGTCGGTGTGAGGACCGGAGGAGAGGCGCCTCGCTGTACCGCCGCCGGATGGGATAACCCAGAGGTCCATGGGCCCCTCTCTGCTGGAGGTGAAGGCGATACGCGAGCCGTCCCTGGAACCGGTCGGTCCCGCATCCAGAGCGGGGTGGTCGGTGAGGCGGGTGGCGGTTCCTCCCTGAGCGGGGATGGTCCAGATGTCCCAGTTCCCGCTTCGATTCGAATCGAAAGTGATCCGTTCGCCTCTGTGAGACCAACCCAGAGTCTCGTCTCGAGCGGGGTTCACCGTGATCTGCCGCGGACGTCGTCCGTCGGCACGGAGGGTCCAGATATCCTGGTTGCCGCTGCGCTCGGAGGTGAACGCGATGAGCCGGCCGTCCGGGGACCAGGCTGGGTGGTAGGCGGGCTCGCCGGTGATCCGCACCGGATCTCCTCCGGTGCCCGACAGGGTCCACAGCTGATCAAAGCCGGATCGGTCCGACGTGAACACCAGCCTGGATCCATCGGGTGACCAGGATGGGTCCCAATCCCGCGCAGGATCCGTGGTGACCTGTGTCGGGCTGTCCGCGGCAACTGGTGCCGCCAACGCGACAGCTACAAGAAGCAGTCGAATCATCAACTTGAACAACACTTCAATGACCTCCCAACTCACTCGACGTATACCGGCGCCACCCGCCCGAGCAGCTTGTCGCGATCGCCCAGCCAGAGCGCCATCCACTGCGGGCCCTTGTCTTCGTCGCCGAGGCGGACTTCGATCGAGAAACGGTTGTCCGTCCCGATGTCGCCGGAAAAGACGCTGCCGCCGATCTCGATGGTTAGATTGGTGGACTCACCAGGGTTCTTGACGCGCCCCGAGATCCGGTACGTCTTGCCCACCAGGTAGCGCCCGCCGAGCTTGGATTTCAGGACCAGCCCCGCGATGTCCTTGCGCCCCACCTTGGGATAGGAGACCTGGAACCGGCCCCGTATCTGTGGATGGCTGATGGGTCGAATCTCGGTCCGCATATCCATCGAACCGAAGGTCGCGGTCTCCATCGACGGAACTCGGTCCAGGCCCTCGATTCCGGTGACGTCCGGATCCGAGATCCGCTTGGCGAAGAAGTTGTACCAGCGCAGGTCACGTGCGCTCAGCAGGCGCTCGGGCGAGACGACGATGTTCGCCCGCCGCCAAATTCTGGGCGGTACGGAGCCGCTGCGTTCGCCGTAGTGGGCGATGACATCGTCGATCGTGACTTCGAGGTAGGGGCCCTTCATCTTCCGACCGCTCGATGGGAAGCGTGGGCCGCCCTGCTTCTTGCGCAGCAGAACGGGCGGCACCTCCTCCGGTTCGAGGAGGCCCATGGCGTAGAGCTGGAGCGGATGGAAGAAGACGGGTAGCGGTGCCTCCGAGACCACCCATTTCTTTCCCTGCCGGGCGATACGGCTCGGTGGGAACAGACACAGGCTGAGAAAGCTCGGCTGATCCGCCAGGAGCGGCGCATGGCTGGGAGAGCCCAGACAGGCCGTCGAGCCGCTGGGCCGCTTGCCGGCAACGTCGAAGAGCGAGAAGTAGAAGCCCCAGTGGTGGCCGGTCTCGTGGAGCGAGAGGTAATTCCAGAAAAAGTCGCCGCGCAGATAGGTATTGGCGTGTACCAGGACGTTCGAGTCTCCCCACTGCTGTCGCCGGTCGACCGGGTCTATGCCGATGCCCTCGATGTCGCTGTAGATCCTGTCCTCGACGGCGCCGCCGCGGGGACTCGTGTGGACCCGTGTCGGCGTGAAGGCGAGCTCCTCGTAGGTGTCGCTGAAGTGCTCATAGAAGGTCCTGGCGACCTCTGCGAAGTTGAAGACTCGATCACCTGCTGGGAGATTGCCGCTGAAGAGAGTCGTATCGTACGGCGCCACGATATTGACCACGTGGCTCGAGTACTGAACGCTGTCGTTGATCCGGATGACCTCTGTCTTCGGGATCGTGGACGGCCGGAGCCGGATCAGCGACGACGTCTGACCCTGACACGCCGGATCCATACAATCGAAACGCATCGGCATCGGGCCTCCCTGCTGCAACTCGCTGGCCGGAAAGCTGAGCTCGAAGACGCTCAGGGTGACCCCGTCCACCTCGCGCCTCTCGCGACGCTGATAGCTGCGAACCGGAGCATCGTCGGCGACCGCAAGCTCGATCTCGGCGAAATCACCCAGAATCGTGAAGTTCTCCAGGCGCATAGTTCCCTTGTAGTCCAACCCGACGGTCGCCGGATAGGGATCGAAGAAGATCAGGTCTCCCTCGGAGTGATCGGCGGAGGTAGCGGCACGGGCATGAGCGGTGGGGAGACCGATCTCGAGGGTGGCGGCCTGAGCCACGCTCGAAGCGGCGATGAGGCCGAGAACCAGAAACGCTAGTCGCGAACAGGACCAATTCATGCGCTATCTCCTCTTGCTTCGGGCGACGAGTTGTCGCCGTAGTGAAGGACGCGGCATCGACGGCCAGAACCCGCAGATGGAGGGGTGTCCCGAACTTGCGGGGTTTGGTTCCGGCCAGCGCGTCATACGTTGGAGGGGGAGAAGAGCCGACTCGAAGATGACCCATGACACGCACGGTCCGCGCTAGATCCAGAACCCTTGTGGCACTATCGTTAGTCGCGCTCGGAGGCGCCACTGTGACCGCTGCTTCCGGCCGACATCTCGATCCGAACTCCAAATACAACCTCACTCTGGGCTCGGTGCATGTGCAGCCCGCAGCTGGTCAGAGAGAGGCGATCGCACACGACGGCCGGCCGTTTCTGGTTCAGTTCGACGACGTTCCGGACCGGCGGCAGCAGAAACGGCTGCGTCGTCAGGGAATCGAGTTGCTGCGGTATGTCGACGGCAATATGTATCTTGTGCGTTGCCGTGGCGCCGAGGCGTGCCGGAAGCTCGAGGTAATGACCCGGGTTCGAGCGACGCTCGAACTTGCACCGGCCATGAAGCGCTCCCGGCTGTTTGACGCCGCTCCGGCTCTGGTCGCGCGGGCACGATCCGGCGAGCCAATCAAGGTCCACCTCAAGTTCTTCCGACACGTTCCCTTTGGGCGTGCCTCCGAGATCCTCCGCGAGCATCGCATCCCAGTCGATAGCGCGGGGTACGCCTCAGGTAACGCCTTACTAATCGAGGCCACTCGCAATGAGCTCGAGAGTCTCCTTCGCTTTCCGGAGGTGGAATGGGCCGACCCGGCGCTGCCGCCGCCGGCTCCGGCCAGCAAGAACGCCGCGGAGCGCATGCGAATCGTCAACGTGCGGGGCGAGCCGGCGTTCAAGGGTGCTGACGGGAGCGGCGTCGGCGTGGCCCTGGTCGACAACTACCCGAACGAGATTCACACCGATCTCGAGGGCCGCGTGACCCGAGTGCGGACCCGGCCGTCGATCGATCACGGCACCTCGATGTCGGGAATCATCGCGGGCGCGGGCATCCTCGACCCCAGGGCCCGCGGCATGGCGCCCAAGGCGCGCCTCTACTGGTATTCGCAAGCTTGGGACACATGGGACGAGATGCGCCGGGGCCGCGACCGCTACGGTTTCGGCATCGTCAACAACTCCTGGTCTCTGACCGTCGGCTGGTGGTTTCAGCTCAGAGTGGGCGGCGCCGGCCACTGGTCGTGGCGCGAGGACACCTGGGCCTGGGGCTACTACCACGCTCTGGCGGCCGCCGGCGACGATTCGATTCGCGAGAGTGACCTCCTGTTCGTGTTTGCTGCCGCCAACCAGAGACAGCGCTCCTATCTCGGCCCTCATACCCACGGCGACCAGTACGAGAACGACGACGGGATCCAGCACCAGGACATCCACCCTCCGAACCCCGAGTATCGCTCGATCGTCGGCCACGCCCTCGCCAAGAACGTGCTGACCGTCGGCGCCACGACGAAAGACGATCGGCCGACTTACTTCTCGTCCTGGGGTTCGACCAACGACGGCCGGGTGAAGCCGGACGTCGTCGCCACCGGGCTGCAGATCTACCGGCCGACTCGGGACGACGGGTACGGCTACGGCTCGGGCACTTCCGACGCCACCGCAGCCGTGAGCGGCACGGCAGCGTTGCTGACCGACTACTACCGGCGCAAGCACAAGAGTCAGATCGGCTCTGCGATGCTCAAGAACCTGCTCATCCACTCGGCGCGCGATCTGGAGGCCCCCGGACCCCAGTACTCTTCAGGCTGGGGCCTCGTCGACGCCGAGCTCGCCGCTCGCGTGGTGCGCTCGGCAGCGTTGAGCGAGCGGCAGCTTCGCAGGAAGAACAAGAAGCAGCAGAAGGATCCCCTTCGCAGCCTGATGCTCGAGAAGAGTATCGACCACAAGAAGCGACAGCGGTTGTCGTTCGAGGTGCCCGAGGGAACGCGTGAGCTTCGGGCCACTCTGGTCTGGCACGATCCCTCGGGTGAGCGGCTGGTCAACGACCTGGACATTTGGCTGAAGGGCCCATCGACGAAGAAAAAAATACGACCTTGGGTCCTCGATGGGAGCCAACCTACGGCGCCGCCGCGGAAGAAGCGCAACCAGGTCGACAACGTGGAGCACGTTTTGGTCGTCGACCCGGAGCCCGGTGACTGGACCCTCCGGATCAAGGGCAGGAAAGTGCCCATGGGACCCCAGCCCTACACCTTGATCGTGTCCGCGGGCGACGGCAACCGACCGGCGGTTCTCCACCCGGAAGGGCAGTGCCTGATCGATGACTTTTTCACCGCCCGGAGCTGGTACGACTCGTCGAGCCTCGAGCGCGCCGATATCTTCCGCGCAGGGGACACCTTCACCCTTCACATGCGTCCGTTGGTTTCAGCCAACGGCGACTACGGCGACTACTACGGATCGATCCGCATGACCTTTCTCGTCCGGAATGCGGCAGGACACAAGATACTCCAGGACAGCGACGCGACTCACGCCACCTACCGGCTCGACCCGCAACAGCACGGGCACTACTCGGAGCGCTACATCATCCCCACAGGCCTGCCGGCGGGGAGCTACCGGGCGGAAGGGATCCTTTCCATGGCCAACGGGTGCCGCGATCGGGCCACCCGCGGCTTCCGGGTCGAATAGAGGATCGGACCGATGCGGCGGATAAGGCGGATGGGGCGGACAAGAAGAGATGAGTGCGTGCTGAGAGTGCAACGGTTCGAAGCGGCGTTCATAGAGAGCTTCGATACAACGGACGTAATAGAATCCCGGCTCCACGCTCTCGACTTGGACGCCCGGCTTTCGCCGAATTTGTGACGGTTTCTTGCCGGTTTTCTGCCCGCTTTCTGGAGGATCAGCTCGATGAATCTCACGGCTCGCGCTTTCGTCTCAATCTTCGCGCTATTGTCGCTATCGGCCTCGCTTTCCTGGGCGACGGAAACCGCCGACCTCGGCAGCCTCGACTTTCCCAACTCGGGTGCGCCGGAGGCGCAGGAGGCCTTTACTCGAGGTGTGCTGCTTCTGCACAGCTTCGAGTTCGTTGACTGAAGGAGTGACACAGGATCTCTTCGCTTCCGGCTACAGAGCCCTTCGGGAGGACGATTCCGAGGTCGCCCGAGCCCGCCTTGGCGAGATCCGGGAACGTCTGAAAGCGCACCGGGCCAAGCTCTCCGAGGAAGACAGTCTTTCGGACGGTAGTGGCGGGCAGATGGCCTTGAAGAAGGCTACGGTGCTGGAGCGCAGTCTGGCGGCACTGATCGCACTCGAATCCGGGAATGAAGCCCAGGCGATTGCGCTTCTCGACCAGGCTACCGAGCTTGAATCGAGTCTGCCTCTCGAGTTCGGCCCGCCCGATATCGTCAAGCCTTCGCACGAGCTCTACGGCGAAGTGCTGCTCGGCTTGGGACGGTCCCAGGAGGCCATCCGGCTATTCGAGGCGGCGCTCGATCGGGCGCCACGGCGCACGGCCTCTCTCTTCGGGTTGGCCCAAGCGGCCCGAAGCCTCGCGAGCCGCGGGAGCCAGGACACGCTGGCGAAAACCTGCGCCGTGCTCGAAGAGATCGTCGCACGGGGCGAGTCTGCGGACAGAGCGCGAGAGCTCTGCCCGGGCTAGCGGACTTCGCGACGGCCGCGGGAGAGCCCACTCGGGTCGCGTAATTCGGCCGACTCGCGATAGCCACGAAAACTCGGAGTCGGTCTTATCCGTAGTAGGACAGGAGGGGTCGGGTGATAGCTTGATTCGATGAGGAAGCAACCACAGTTCTCGGCCGGAAAAACCAAGGCCTCGGTTGCCTGGTTCTTGCCGGTGTTACTCACCGCGTATTCCGGCGCCGTCGCGGCTCAGGAAGAGACGCCGCCGATCTTCGTGGATCGCGTCGAGGTCAACGTCGTCAACATCGAAGTGTTCGTAACCGACAAGGATGGGCGCCCGGTTGCAGGGCTCACTGAGGACGATTTCGAGGTCTTCGAGGATGGCAATCCGGTCGAGATCACCAACTTCTTCACGGTCGAGCAACCGGAGGTTCTGGAGGAGATCGTCGAAACGGGCGAGCTTCCGGAGCGGTCGATCCAGAGCGCTGGCCCGAAGCTTCTGCCCGCCGATCAGCGCCTCAACCTTGTCGTCTACGTGGACCAGTTCAACCTGCGTCCTTTCAATCGCAACCGCGTGCTCGAAAGCCTGGAGGAATTCCTCGAGAACCGGATTCGGAGCGGCGACAACGTGATGCTGGTGAGCGCCTACCGGGGCGCCGAGATCGTGCAGCCGTTCACCCGCGATAGGCAGGCGGTCATCGACGGTCTGCGCGAGATGCAGAAGCAATCGACCTACCGTCAGATGGATGAGGCCCGGATTCGTCAGACCATCCGGTCGATGCAGATTGCCGCCGGGCAGGGTAGAGCCAAGTCGGCTCGCGCCTACCTTCGATCCTATGTGCAGGAGGCGCAGGCGAACGTCCGCCGCTCGGCGATGGCGCTGCGCGACTCGGTGCGCTCTCTGGGCGGCCTTCCGGGGCGCAAGGCCTTTCTCTACGTCAGTGAGGGATTGCCCCAGCGCCCCGGCGACGAGCTTTATCAGCAACTCCAGGCCATCTTCGGTACCGCCGCGGGCCTGCAGGATGCCGCGGGGCCGGGAGAAGACATGAATCCCTCTTCGGAGGCCCTGGCGGAAGACCAGACCCGGCTCTTCGGCCGGGTCGTCCGAGAGGCGAATGCCCATCAGGTGACCTTCTACACCTTCGACGCGACCGGCTCGACGGGGACCTCCCATCTGTCAGCGGAAGCGGGTGGCACGCTCATTTCAGGGAGCGGCGGCCGGACGGCCTTCGATGCTGTCCGGCAGCACAATCTCCAGCAGCCGTTGATCGAAATGGCGGAGACGACCGGCGGCCGATCGGTTCTCAACACCTTTGATTTCGACGATGCCCTCGATGACGTGGCGGCGAACTTCGACGTCTTCTACTCCCTGGGCTACAGCCCGCCGGAAGGCGGCGATGACGAGTTTCACCGCATCGAGGTGCGCTTGAAGAATGATTCCGGCCTCAGGGTCCGGCACCGCACCGGCTATGTCGACAAGCGTCCGGAAGAGAGGATCGCCGACCGAACGGTGTCTACTTTGGTCTTCGATCTCGAGAAGAACCCGCTTGGCGTAGCGATCGAGTTCGGCCGCGCGGAAAAGCAGGGTCGTGACAAGTATCACCTCCCGGTGCTGGTGCGCATCCCGATTCGCGGTGTGACGCTATTGCCAAACGGCGAGCACGAAGAAGGGCGCCTCAAGATCTTCGTCGCCGTGAAGGATGACGAAGGGGCGATCTCGGATCTTCACACGACCGACTATCCGGTGCGCATTCCGCATGCCTCGCTGGACGAAGCGCGCGGGAAGGAGATCGGTCACACGCTGACCCTACTCGTGCGCGGCGGCCTACCCAAGGTCGCGGTCGGCGTCTGGGACGAGCTCTCGGGAGTCGATGCTTTCGTCCACAAACAGGTGCGAGTCGGCGGAAACGAGGGCTCGGGCTAGAGGGATTCGATCCGTACGGCGCCCCCGGCGGGGGTTTCCTGCCGCTCGGTGCCGGGCTCGAGTTCGCTGGCCAACTCGTCAACGCGTGGGCTCTGCGGGTTGGCGCGCCGCGCTTTCTCCAGCCACTCTTTCGCTTCGTCGATCTCCTCTCGCTCGAGGGCGAGCAGGCCCAAGGCTACGAGCGCTTCGGACTTGTCGGTAGAGAGGTTCAGAGCCCTGCGGTAATACGCCTCGGCTTCCTCGGGGCGCCCCTGTTCCAGGCTCTGGTCGCCGAGGGCGAGGAAGGCGTAGGGATTGCGATTGCCACGCCGTTCGAGAAGCTCGAACATCTCCTGGGCCACGTCTTCGCGACCGCGCAGCTTGTGAAGCCCGGCGAGGTTGCGGTAGGCGGGAAAGAAGCCGGAGTCGATCTCGACGGCCCTCAGATAGGCTTGCTCGGCGCCGTCCAGATCTCCTGTCCGCCTGCGAGCGACCCCCAAGTTGACCCAGGTTCCGGCGATATGAGGATCGAGCTGGACCCCGGTCTCGAGCCATTCAGCCGCTTCGCGATAGCTCCCGGCTCTGATCTCCTCGGCGCCACGGTTGCCGTAGAACAGAGCGAGCGCGGTGATGTCCGAGATGGGCACGGCCGTGCGGTAATCGATGTTGGGACCGACGTTGTAAGCGAGGTACCTGCGATTGGACGCGATGCCGAACCCCACTGTCACGTGGCCCGACACGAGCACCACGTCACCTTCCTTGCGAAAGCGGCGGATGCGATCGACGCTCATGTAGTCGGCGTCGACTCCGAGCTCTCGGGCCAGGGCCAGGAAAAGATGGGAGAACGACAGACAGTTGTAGGTTCCGCTGACGAAGACCTCCTCGGCGGTGCCGGTGTGGCCGGCCTCGTAGCGGAGGTTTAGACCGCCCGGATCTTCGAGCGCTTCGAGCAGCTGGACGAGCCTACGGTAGCGATCGTTGGAATGCGGGACCCTGTCTTGGACCCAGGCGCGCATCTGATCGGTGACGCGGTCGGGAAAGACGATCTGCTCGGGATCGAGCCCGCGGATGGCGATCAGCTCCTCGAGGCCCCGCCTCGAGCTCTCCGGACTGGCTGTCGAGGCACAGCCCGAGCCCAGAAAGGCGGTGCCGAGGAGCGCCACGATGAGCCATTGAGCCGGTCTTCTCATCGTGAGCCGTCCCGCCCTCCGGCCTGGCGCAGGAGAACCTCGGCGAGCAGGACATCGTTGGGCTCGAGGTCACCTCTGAAGGTGCCGAGCGCGGTTTCGAGGCTCGCGGCGGCGTCTCCCGGTTTCTGCGCTCGCAGCTGGACCATCGCCAGCGCGAGATAGTGACGACCGGCGGGCTCGAGCGCGAGGCCTCTCCTGAACAGCTCTTCCGCTCTCGGCAGGTGTCCCGCCATGGCATTCAACGCGGCCGCCCGGTAGAGATGATCGGCCGATCCGTCGAGCGAGCCGGCTGTCAGCAGCCTCTCATAGATTTCGAGTGCTTGCGGACCCCGTCCGAGCTGCGATTGAACGTCCGCGATCCGCAAAAGCAAGGGGATCGATGTCGGCTCGAGCGCGAGGGCTTCCTCGAAGCGCGCCAGCGCCTGCTCTGGCCGACCCCGTTTCTCCTCGACCATGCCGAGGAGGTTGATCGCTTGAGATAGCTTCGGGTCGCGCTCGAGGATCACCTCGGCGATCCGCTCGGACTCGTCGAGGTTTCCGTTTTCGAACTGATAGGCCGCGAGCTTCAGCTCGAGGGCTCCTGCCGGGAATAAGACCGTCCCTTGGGCGAGCGCGGCCGTGGCACCCTCGACGTCACCGCGCCGGGCCGCGATCTCGTGCTCGAGCTCGTAGTAGTCCGCGACCTCGACATCGGGATGGTCCGTGCGGAGTTTCTCGATCACGGCCTCGGCCCGGTCGGGCTCGCCGGCTTTGATCAGAGTGCGGGCGTTCCTGGTTTGCATGTCGATCACGATTCCTCGTTTGGGATCGAGAACCCGGGTGGCTCCACCGGCGCTCGTGGACAAGTAGCCGAGCGCGCTCAGGTGGCGGCGGTCCTCCTCGTCGAGATCTCGACCGGTTCCTGGGGTTCCAGACGATTCGCCCGGTTCCGACGCCACCAGGTCTCTCAACTCTCGCCGAAGCTCCGTGCGCATCTCGGCGGCGGTCGGGTCACTCGAACCCAGGAGATTGTGCCGCTCGAGCGGGTCCGCCTCCAGATCATAGAGCTCGGGTTCCGGCACGTCGATGAACTTGTGGCCTCGAGCCAGGATTCCCGTGCGTGGAGCCCAGTTCTTGGCGTCGACGCCGGCGAGGCTCTCGAAGTACAGACTCGGTTCCGGTCTTTCGGCGCCCTCGAGTAGGGCAACCAGGCTACCGCCGTCGAAGTCCCCCGGCTCCAGACCGCAGAGCTCGGCCAGGGTTGGCGCCACTTCGACGATCCCGACGGGGTCCGGAATCACTCGACCACCGGACAGACCTTCAGGTGCGTAGACAATGAGCGGCACTCGGAGCGTTTCGTTGTAGGTCAGCAGACCATGTCCCTCCTCGACGTGCTCTCCGAAGGCCTCGCCGTGGTCGGAGGTGACCACGATCAGCGTCGAGTCGAGGAGTCCCGACCCTTCGAGATTGGCGAGGATCTTGCCGACCTGGTAGTCGACGAAGGCGATCTCTCCGTCGTAGGGCGATTCCGGGAACCGCTCCGCGTAGGGAGCCGGCGGGTCATAGGGCAG
>JAAENP010000091.1 GCA_024224155.1 bacterium | reverse complement strand
TCGGCCGGGGCGGAAGCGGTCATCGCTAATGCCGTTCAGCAGGCTCGGCCATCATCCGGCGAACAGCCGGATGAGTACCGAACCAACCCCGGCCGTTGGGATAGAAGACGATCGCCTTGTTGTGCAGAAGGGGCGGCACACCGTCGGTGCCCTGCTCGAGCTGCGGATTCTCCTCGACCTGCTGCAGCACTTCGTAGTCCTGGGATCGAAGCTGGTTCATATAGAACCGCATCACCCGGTGCCAGACCGGCTCCACATGCTCTTCCGTGACCCGGGGTGAATCCGCGTCGACCGCGGCAGCGCAGGCGGCGCTCGTGTTGTCGATCATGTCGCGGAGGATTCCCGCCGAGAGCCGGCACAGAGAAGCGAGAGCCTCCTCGGAGAAGAGCTCGAGAGAGACATAGCGCGAGACGACGTTCTTGAAAAAGCCGAATCCGGCGTCGTCGAGCTCTTTCGAGCGCGGATCGCGGAAGACCTTGATGTTCGGCACGGTGGAATACCGGCCTCCGATCGTAGCGAGAAACGGCGTATTGAGAAGTGTGAGGGGGACGATGAAGACCTTCGAGATCTTCGGCAGAGTGAGGGTCTGAAAGTGACCGTTGAGCAACTCGAACGCGGGACCGGCGTCGACATGGTCGAGACCGTCGAGAACGCAGAGCACGCGCTTGCCGGTGTGCTGCTCCAGCACCTCGGCCAGATCGCTGATCAGGCGGGTGAACTCGAGCACGTTGGTGGAGATACTGCGGCGGATGATCTCGCGCTTGCCGC
>JAAENP010000090.1 GCA_024224155.1 bacterium | reverse complement strand
CCCGCGACCCAAAGAGTGAGAGCCTTCTGCGACCGGGTTACCATGTAGCTGGCCTCGCGAGGGCCTTCCCTCCAACGATCTCGAAAGACGCACGATCACCCAGGAGCACGTACAAATGAACGACCACTTCCGCCCGGGAAGCCGCCAGCAAGCTCGAGCACCGACTGGCCGCTACCTATGAGTGATCCCTACGATGTCGTGATCATCGGCGGCGGGCCGGCTGGCACGACGTTGGCCACTCTGGTCCAGCGCAGAGGTTACCGCTGCCTGATCCTCGAGCGTGCCACCTTCCCTCGGTATCACATCGGTGAGTCGCTGATCCCCGCCACCTACGGCACCCTGGATCGTCTTGGCTTGCTGCCCAAGCTCAGGGCCTCGAGCTTTCCGGTCAAACACAGTGTCCGGTTCGTCTCGGCGGATGGCAGGCGGTCGACCCCCTTCTACTTCTCCGAGACGATCGACGGTGAGGGTGCACGGACCTGGCAGGTCGAGCGCTCGGAGTTCGACGAGATGTGTCTGGACAACGCTCGAGGAAGCGGCGTCGGGGTCCGCACCGGTACGTCGGTCAGAAGCGTTCGGTTCGAAGACGGTCGTGCGGTCGGCGTTCGCGCGCGAACCGCAGGGGCGGATCCGTACGAGATCGACTCACGCGTGGTGGCTGACGCTTCCGGCCACGCGGCGGTCATCGGCTCCCAGCTCGGCTTGCGGTCGTCCGTGCACGGCCTCGAAAAGGGCTCGCTCTGGGGTTACTACAAGGGTGGCAAGCGTCTGGCCGGCATCGATGCCGGCGAGACGACGATCTTCACGATACCCCGTGGGGGGTGGTTCTGGTACATCCCGCTACCGAACGATATCGTCAGCGTCGGTATCGTCGACGACCCGCGCCACCTGTTCACGGGCGAGAGCAATCGCGAGCAGTCCTTCCTTCTCGAGAGCGAGGCGTGTCGCCCGCTGCAGGAGCGCCTCATCCAAGCGGAGCGGGTCGGTCCGATCCGCGGCTCCCGGCGGCTGGCCTACGTGAATCGGCAGACCTGTGGTGATGGATGGCTGATGCTCGGTGACGCGCGGGCCTTCCTCGATCCGATCTACTCTTCGGGCCTGTACCTGGCCTTGGCGTCCGCTGAGCTGGCAGCCGGCTGCGTATGCGAGGCTCTGGCTGAGGGCGATTGCTCCGTTTCCCGGTTGGATCGTTTCGAGCCGCCGTTGATGGCTGGGGTCGACGTCATCTGGCGACTGATCCTCGCCTTCTACGACACCGAGTTCAGTTTCAGGGCCTTCCTGCAGCGCTTTCCCGAGCAGCGCGGCGCGCTCATTAACTGTCTCGTGGGCGACGTGCTCGACAAGGACCTGTCGGAGTTCAAGAACGCGCTGGCGCAGATGACCGTTCCGCCACAAGCCGGCTTGTCCTAACGGGCAGACTGGCGTCCCCAACGGGATTTGCTACGAAGGGCAGCGATGCAATCGCTGGCCCGACCTCCAACCATCCCGGAGGGTTCACCACTTCCGCAACGGCAGTGGTGTCCCCAACGAGAGAGATTTGGAACACCGTTTTCGCCCAACTCGAATCCTTTAACTCATTGAGGAACATGAGCTTAGCCGCGTGAGGCTTTCGCCCTGACGCGTGCTGACAACTGTCCGCATCGCCTCGGGCAGGTCCTCGAGCCGACCCTTTGGAACACCCCGGATCGCGCTCGGGGACAGGATAGGGAGGTCGGTCGGGAGGGACTTCCTGTCCCCGTTCGTCAGCAGCGCTCCAAGACAACCAGGCTCGCTCAGGAAGCCCTCGCAATCGAGGCCGAAGAAGCGCGCGCGGCCGGCGCCCTCGGCTTCATGGCCCGGATCCTCGTCCAGGCCACCCTCCCCCACAGCCGGCCCCACAAAGGTCCCAACCCGCATGAGTTCGAGCGTGTCAACGGCCGCTTTACCCTCTACATGAACGCGCCGCCCTCGATCGGGCTGCCCTACGGCTCGTATCCGCGGCTGGCGCTTGCCTGGCTCTCCACCGAGGCCGTCCGGACCCGGAACCGCGAGATCGAGCTTGGCCCGACCTTCTCGAGCTTCATGTACAAGCTGGGGCTTACGCCTGTCACCGGCAAGCGCGGCACCACCTCGCGTCTCCGTGATCAGCTCCACCGGCTTTTCTCGACCACGATCCGTTGCAGCTACTCGGACGAGGCCGAGGGGCATGCCGCGGGCGTCGGCTACACCATCGCCCACAAGCACCAGCTCTGGTGGTCGCCTCAAGACCCCGAGCAACGCCCGCTCTGGAACTCGGTCGTCGTTCTGAGCACCGAGTTCTACGACGAGCTCGTTACCCACGCCGTACCGATCGACCTTCGAGCCCTCAAGGCGCTCAAGGGCTCGCCGCTCGCCCTCGACATCTACTCCTGGCTCACCTACCGGATGAGCTACCTGAGGAGGCCATGCCTCATTCCCTGGGAAGCGCTGCAGACCCAATTCGGCGCCGACTACGGGCGGACCCGGGACTTCAAGAGGAAGTTCCTTCGCCACCTGGCCGACGTCCTCCAAGTGTACCCAGCGGCGCGCCTCTCCGAGCAACCGACCGGCCTATTGCTCCGAGCGTCGCAGACTCATCTCCCCCGCATTTCGTCCAGCCGCCGCTGAAGACTGATCCGGTCGACCACACCCCGGAGGTTCCGCAGGTCGGGATCGCACCCGGCAGGCAGCTGTCCCTCTTCCCCCCACAATCGTCGCCTCTTGCGGCGGTCCGACACGGCAGTGGGTTACAATCCGCGCCAAAGAGAGACTCTCGACGGGCGCTTCGATAATCGGGTCTGCCGACCGAGCCTGCAAAGGTGAAGAAGCGCCAGGCGCTGGAGCGGGTAACGGCAATGCAGAACGTGCGGATCGCAACACTGGTAGTCGTGCTGTCGGCGGGCTCCGTACCGCTTGGCGCTGACTTCCCGGTCATCTTGCAGGCGGTCTGTGATGTCGACCTGCCGACCTGCGAGCCCGCAAGTGGGATCCAGGGCCTCCGTGGCGTCCGGCAGGTGGCTCTCAGCCCCGATGGCAAGCACGCCTACGCGGCTGTCGCTCTCGACGATGCCCTCATCGTCTTCTCGATCCACTCAGCGACCGGCAAGCTGACCTTCGTCGAGTCGTTCTTCGACACTGACGTCGGTATCGACGGCCTCGACTCGGCGCGCAGTCTGGCGGTCAGCCCGGACGGCAAGAACGTCTATGTCGCCGCGCTGGTCGACTCCTCGATCTCCTGGTACGACCGGGACTCAGGGACCGGCAAGCTGACCTTCAACGCAATCATCAAGGACACCGACGTGGGGATCGACGGCCTGGGCGGGGCGCACGCGGTGGTGGTCAGCCCCGACGGCGAGCACGTCTACGTGGCGGCGCGTAGCGAGGACGAGGTCTCGGTCTTCACGCGCGCCGGCGCCACCGGCGACCTGACGTTCCTCGAGATCGAGGACGACGGCGTTGGTGGCGTGGACGGCCTGGATGCCGCCGAGGCGCTGGCTCTCAGCCCCGACGGCGAGCATCTCTACGTGGCCGGCGAGAACGACAACGCGGTCGCCGTGTTCGAGCGCGAGACGGCCGCCGGCGCCAACTTCGGCAAGCTGACCTTTCTCGAGGTGGAGAGGGAGGGTGTCGGCGGTGTCGATGGGATGACCGGCGCCAACGGGGTTGCGGTCAGTCCCGACGGCGACAACGTCTATGTGGCGTGCGAACGCACTGGGGGCGGCGGCGACTGGGCCGCGGTCTTCACCCGGGACGACAACTCCATGTCCGGGACCTTCGGCGAGCTGACTTTTGTCCAGGATCTGCAAGAGGAGGACTTCGGCACCGCAACGACCGGCATCTTCGCCTTCTGCACGGGGGTCGGCCCGGACAACTCCGGAGTGGCGGTGACCCCCGACGACAGCCAGGCCTATCTGACCAACCCCTTCCGCGGCACGGTGGCGGTCTTCGACCGGAGCGTCGTCGACGGCAGCCTGACCCTCTCGGACTCGATCTGCGACCTGGGGTTCGGCACCGAGGGACTCGCCGGGACCGTCGCCATCAGCCTCAACGCCGACGGCAGCCGCGCCTATACCGCCGCCTCCTCATTCGAGACCGTGAGCGTCGTGTGCACCGATCCGGACGACGATATCGATCTCTCCGATGCCGGCACGGTGAGCGTGGATACGACCGAGATCGGCTGCAACTCGATCACCGCCGGCGGCGACATCAGCGGCTACATCGTCGACAACGGGGCCGAGGTCGTGTTCGTGACCTCAGAAGCGATCCTGACGAACGGCTTCGAGGTGCTCGACGGAACGTTCATCGTCACCGATCGGGATCCCTGATCCAGACTCGCCCCCTGTTCGCCCGGAGGTCGAGCAGGAGGGCGCTCCCAATCCAGTCAAGGGAACAAGGGAGCAAGAACCGGTGGCGAATCGACGATCACGAAATCGACAGCCTTTACCGCGAAATCGAGAAAGCTGTCCATTCGCTCCGAAGCCAATAGCTCATCTCGCTCGCCGGCCATGCGGGAGAGACTCGTCGGCCCGTTCGACCGCCGAGTCCTTGTCGAACCGCGCGGGTTCCAAGTGACCTCATTGGGGCACCCCAACTTGAGCACGAGAATTGATATAAGTCGTTTAGTTGCAGTAGTTTACGACGCAATACTGGCGTCCCCAACGGGAGAGATTTGGAACACCGTTTTCGCCCAACTTGAATCCTTTAACTCACTGAGGGACATGAGCTTAGCCGCGTAAGGGGTACCGCCCTGACGGGTGCTGACAACTGTCCGCATCGCCTCGGGGAGGTCTTGGAGCGGACCGTTTGGAACACCCGTCCCAAACGGCGCACCAAGTCCCAGAAGCTCGCTCAGGAAGCTCTCGCGATCGAGGCCGAGGAGGCTCGCGCGGCCGGCGCCCTCGGCTTCATGGCCCGGATCCTCGTCCAGGCCACATTGCCCCATAGCCGACCGACGACGCACGAGTTCGAGAGGGTCAACGGCCGCTTCACTCTCTACATGAACGCGCCGCCTTCGGTCGGGCTGCCCTACGGCTCGTACCCGAGGCTCGCGATGGCCTGGCTCTCGACCGAGGCCGTCCGAAGACGAGAGCGCGAGATCGAGCTCGGCCCGACCTTCTCGAGCTTCATGTACAAGCTGGGCCTGACGCCGGTGACGGGCAAGCGCGGCACGACCTCACGCCTGCGCGGCCAGCTCCACCGGCTCTTCTCCACCACGATCCGCTGTAGCTACTCCGACGAGACTGAGGGCCACGCCGCCGGCGTCGGCTTCGCCATCGCGCACAAGCACCAGCTTTGGTGGTCGCCGCGCGATCCCGAACAGCGGCCCCTCTGGAACTCTGCCGTCGTCCTGAGCTCAGAGTTCTACGACGAGCTCGTTGCCCACGCCGTACCCATCGACCTCCGCGCTCTCAAAGCCCTTAAGGGGTCGCCCTTGGCCCTCGATATCTACTCCTGGCTCACCTACCGGATGAGCTACCTGCGGAAGCCATGTCTCATCCCGTGGCAGGCACTCCAGACACAGTTCGGAGCCGACTACGGGCGACTCCGGGACTTCAAGCGGAAGTTCCTCGGCCACCTGGGCGACGTCTTACACATCTACCCGGCGGCGCGCGTCTCGGAGCAGCCTACGGGCCTCCTGCTCCGACAGTCACCGAACCACGTCCACCGGATTCGCGACACGCGTGATAGACCATCTGAGGCGCGACCACCAACATCATCACGGCGCTGTAGATGACTGTCTTCCAGAGGATGCCGACCGCTGCGACCGGCAGACATCGAATCGCGTTCCGAACCGCGAGACTAGAAAGGGAACCCGAAGTTCAGCCGATACGAGGAGAGGCCGTCGCCCCAGAGATAGGCCAGTCCGAGGCGTGGCAACTCGCGGCCCCAGACCGAAAGTCGAGGCCGGGTTCCAACCGTCAAGCCGACCTCCAGCTGATCGGTCACCGTGAACGGCTCACCTCTGAACGGCAATAACTCAACTTCTGGAAGGAACCGGCGCACGATGAGATAGGCGCCCGGATCGCCGGCCTTCCCATGGACCTGAAATCTTTCCAGCCACCGCAGCTCGATCCCGCATTCGGCGACTCCGTAGGAGTCTCGAACAGCCCCATCCAGGAGGCCGAAGCCTTCGTATTCGAGAGCCGCCCCGATGCGAATCTCGTGCGACCGGCGAGGCACCAGCCAGAGACTCTTCACCCCCGTCTTGTAGAGAAACGCCTCGAGGTCACCCGAGGTCTCGCTCCCCAAGCCAATCTCGATGTAGGGTCTGAGTTGCCACTCCTCGCGCACGAGGATCTCGAGCTCGACTCCCGGCGTGAAGGAGACCGTCTCGACACTCTGCTTCAGCTCCCGGCCGGTCCTTCCGCGATTCACTTTCTGCAAGTCGAGGGAACGCCAGTACCGTTCAATCCGCCTCCCGAGGTGGTTGATACCGGACCCTACCGCTACGTCAGGAATCCCATGGTCACCGGCGTCTTCGTCCTTCTCTTCGGCCTCGGCTTTGCCTTCGACTCCATCGCACTCGTGTGCCTCTTCACGCCACTCTATGTGCTGGCCCACGCCTGGGAGCTAAAAGAGATCGAAGAGCCGGAGCTGGAGAGACGGTTGGGTGAGGAGTACATCGAGTATCGAAACAGGACTCCGATGTTCATTCCCAGGCTCGGCCTTCCTACTATCAGCAGTACTCCGTTTGCTACGCGATACCGTGGGTCTTCTTACCATTCGTGGCACTTCTTCTCAATCGCACGGATTCGGGACGAAAGCAGCATTGGAGCGATACCGGTTGAGCCACCTGTGGTGATCAGAACCCTGGGGTCAAGGGTCGAGGACTGCTGCCTTTCCGAATGCGGGAGGATGAAAGATCCTCGGATGGGAGTCATCCATCGCGATCCAGCGCAGAGAAGGATCTTCCAGGGCTCGGTCAAAACAGAAACGCGCAGTCTTGGGCCTGGCGTCGGGCATCCGGTCGAGCACCTCGACCGACATACCCGATAGCTGTCTGCGCCACCCGACCGGCATCACCTGGTCGGGGTTGCGAAACAACCGATCGTGGGTCAGGAAGAGATAGCCCTCCGTAGGGGTGACGTCGAGGCAACGCCCGCTGCTGCGTCTGACCGTGACCCCAAGGGCACCGCTGGCCAGCACGCGTATGGTAGGAACCGAGCGATCGGCGTGCCGACGTGATGCCTGTATGTTGCCACCCGCCCAGAAGGCAGCTCTGGGGTTGACAAAGACCCACGTCCGGCGCTCTGCCCAGGGTAGCTGGTCGAGCGCTTCCTCTTGGAGATCCATCGCCCTGGGGAGGACCAAGGACATTGCGAAAAGCGCAAGGGGAGCCAGGACCAGGTGCATCGCCACGAGAGATCGCCGACCTAGCATCGACCATCGGCCAGGGCGTAGCTTGGCGGATTTGTACCAATCTTCGAACGCGATGCCCAAAACCCCGGCACCACCTATGCCGACGAACATGAGCGCGCGGGTGAAAGATCCCAAGGAGAGCGCCGGAGGAAGGCTGAGGAGCATGCCGATGACCCAAAAGCGCGTCTCCGGACGCTTCCAGCGGGGAACGATCAAGGCACGCACGACGGTCCACACGATGAGAGAGGCGACCACGACGAAGATCGCCCGAGCAACCTCGTCGCGGTAATGGAACGTCTCGAGTGCGAGCGGCAGGGTGACAAACTGAGCAGCGAGCAAGAGCACCGCTCGGGGTAGCGCGAGGATTAGGTAGCTCCCCAGCTGACTGAGGGGGTCGAGATACTGCCCCGAGCCATGTACGCCGTATCCCAGTGCGCGATAGGTGATCAAGTAGACCAGCGCGATCGCTCCATAGGGCAGCAGGGGCCCGAAGCGAGCTGCGGTTCGTTGGCGTTTTGACGCGGACCACTCGCTCGAATAAACCCACTGATAGGCGACAAAGTACGCCAGCACGGCGATGGCCGCCTCCGCCGCGAGCAGCGCCGCGAGGAAAAGAGCAGGGCCCAGCACGGCGCCGGCCTTCCACCCGCGGCGACATCCTCGAACGTGGCACAGGAGAGCAGCAATCGCCAAGGCCCCGGCGACCAGGGCATTGCGGCCGGCCACCCAGACGAGCGGAAACGCGTGGCCTTCGTCCAGGGCAAAGGCCATAGCCGCGAATCCAGCCGCCAAGACGACGCCATGGACTTCACGGTAGAGCAGCGTAGCCAGCAAAACCAGTGCGGCACCCCACAGGAGGCTCTGGGCGTGGGCCAAGGCGGGCACATTCGGACCCAGTGCATGGTCGAGTCCGTGGGTCAGCTCGGTCAGCGGACGTGAGAAGCTGATCTGCAGGGTATCGCTGCTCCACCAGGGCAAAGTCCCCGCATCGACCATCGCGCGGACACGGGAAGGATCGCCGTCGACGAAGACGAACAAGCCGTAGGGGCTCACGGGCCCGTGTGCCTGAGCCTTTCCGGAGAGGATGTTCTGGTGCAGGTAATCGTCAAGCGAATATCCCGCATTCAGACTGGGCAGTACCAGCAGCACACACAACGCGGCTAACACCCAGGGCAGTCCGGGAAGCAGGGCGAGGGCTGCCACGCGAGCGGACATGGTCGGAAGCGAAATCACAGCATCGTCCGGTCCGCTCATCCGTTCACCCGGACAGGACGCGGGCGATCTCCGTCACGTGGCGCAGGTCCGTGCCGCAGCAGCCACCGAAGACGACGAGCCACGGCATGCGCTCCCTGAGCTCGGCGTAGCGGGTGGCGAGCTCGACGGGGTCTCCGTCGTCGAGGGTCTCGCGCCGGTCGAGCTCGGTGTGACCCAGCCGCGAGGCGTTGCAGCGGATGCCGCGGATACGGCGAGCCCAGGCCGAGTCCCCCAGCAGGTGGAAGAAGTGATCGGGGTGGGCGCAGTTCACCATGAAGTAGGCGGCCGCTCTCGAGGTGGCCTCGTCGACCTTCTGGATCGCCTCGGCCAGCGGCCGGCCGCTCGGTAGTGCGCCGTTTGTGTCCACGGTGAAGGAGACAACGATCGGCAGCTCGGCCGCGCCGGCAGCCCGAACGATGCCCACCGCCTCCTCCGCTCGGCCGAACGTCGCCGCTGTAACCATGTCGACCTCGGTCGCTACCAGCCAGCCGATCTGCTGCGCATGGTATTCCTCGGCCTGGTGCGCCGTGATCTCCGTGGCCGGCGAGTAGCTGTCGCCACGCGGTCCGATGATGCCGTTGAGGACAATCGGCTGCTCGTTGGCCGCGAACTCGTCGCGCAGTTGCGCGACGAAGGCGATCGAGTCCTCGTTGGCCCACCGCAGCTCTTCCCCGTTGCTGTCCAGATCGGCGGCCCACCAGGTGTGGGCCTTCCAGGTCTGGCCGTTGAGGATGAAGCCTGCTCCAACCTCATCCGCCAGGGCGAGGTAGGGGCGAAAGTAGTCGGCAATCGCCCAGCGGCCAGCCGCATCGCTCAGCAGTGTATGGGTCGCGAACTCCCGAATCTCGATCCCGTGGTTGAAGATCAGGTCGGTGTCGATACCCCCGTCAGTGAGGAAAAACCCGCCGCGAAGCTGGGGCAGCTCATTGCGATAGCGACTCACGACTTAAGCCCGTGTCTGGATAGGAAGCGCCCCCTACCTCGGGCTCCGCATTCGTAACCACTGTTCGAGCGTGGTCTGCGGAGCCCCCAAAATGGCATTGGCCTCGGTCGGGTCGCCCCGCTCCCCCACTTTCTCGAGATAGGAAACCATCTCGACCCCTATCCGCATCTGGGCGTTGCGGCTGAGCCGGGCGATCAGGCGGAGCATCCAGTACGGGGTACCGCGAAAGCTCTGGATCTCGGGGTGGAGGACACGGCAGTAGGACCGCTGCGCCTCGAGCACGGTCAGAGCCTCGGGTCCGTGCACGTAGAAGGACTTGTTGGCCGCTTCCGGGCGCCGGTAGCTTTCGACGACCATCCGAGCCAAATCCCGGACCGCCACGAAGTGCCAGCGTCGCTTTGGCTTGCCGAAGACGTAGACCCGACCGTCGCGCACGAAGCGCGCCAGCATCTCCATGAACCAGCCCGGGCGAAAAATCGTGTACTCAGTGCCGCTGGCACGGATCGCTTCCTCGGAGCGGAGCTTGCGATCCACCAGCGGGAACCAGCGGTTCTCCTCGCAGACCGTGACGCCCGAGATGTACGTGACGCGTTGGAGCCCCTGAGTGCGGGCCGCCTCCAACACCTGAATGACGCATTCGTGTTCATGGTCGTGGTCGATGCTGACGTGAACAGCGTCGCAGCCCCTGAGCGCTTTCTCGACATCGGCAACCTTCAGGGCATCGCCGGCGACAGCCTCGAACGGTTCGGCGAACTTGGCGCGGACGCGTCCAACATCTCGTGACATCACACGCACCGCAAACCCGACTTCACGCAAGCCGTTCGCAACGGGCTCTCCCAGCAAGCCTGTCGCGCCGATGACCAGGATTCGCTGTGCCATGTGCACCCTCCTTGCGTGCTTCCTTTTTCTTGCGGAGTCAGGCTTTCGCCTGGCCGTGCCTTTCTAGAGGCAAACACCAGGCTACGTCCTGGCTCGCCGAACCGTCGCCACCCCGCCGGGCGGGTCGGGCCTGCCAGGGACATCGGGAGGTCGTCCGGTCAGGCTGGTAACAGGGGTTCGAATCCCGTACGCGCACCCCAACGGTCTTCTCGGCGCAGTTAAACGGGAAGATCCGCCGTTTCGCCGGAACCGCCCACGGAAGCCTGTCAGAGGGCGAGCTATCAGGGAGGGTCCAGGACGAACATCATCATCACGAGCTAACCTTCCGCGGAAAGTTCGAGCGCGGGAGATTTCACGGTACTCATGCCGAGATCACCGGCGACCAATCGGTTTCCACCGGTACCCTGACGCTCCGCGAGCTTCTGGAGTAGCGTCTCAGAGACCCCGACGGGCTTTCTGAGTGGCACCTCTGAGCTGCCTCTTTGGAAGTGCCACGCGCCCCGGGAACACGGTGCGGTCGGAAAGGAACCCTCTAACGTCGGCGAAGTAGATGGTCCCCAACGGGAGAGATTTGGAACACCGTTTTCGCCCAACTCGAATCCTTTAACTCACTGAGGGACATGAGCTTAGCCGCGTGAGGCTTTCGCCCTGACGCGTGCTGACAACTGTCCGCATCGCCTCGGGGAGGTCCTGGCGCGGAGCGTTTGGAACACTCATCCCAAACGTCGCAGTAAGTCCCAGAAGCTCGCCCTCGCTTGGCTCTCGACCGAGGCCGTGCGAACGCGCAGCCGCGAGATCGAGCTCGGGCCGACCTTCTCGAGCTTGATGTACAAGCTCGGCCTGACACCAGTCACCGGCCTACTCGTGGCTGACCTACCGGATGAGCTACCTCCGGAAGCCCTGCCTCATCCCCTGGGAAGCGCTCAAGATTCAGTTTGGCTCGGACTACGGACGCCTGCGGGACTTCAAGAGGAAGTTCCTGGCCCACTTGGTCGAGGTTCTTTACGTCTACCCGGAGGCAGGACTCGCGAATCAGGACACAGGCCTACTTCTGAGACCATCCAAGTCCCATGTTCCTCGCAGGCTTTAATGAGTCTTCTGGTCAGGGCCTACGTAATGAAACTCAAGATCGTCCTAGAGCCAAGCGAAGAGGGCGGCTACACCGCCTATGTTCCAACTCTGCCCGGGTGCATCAGCGAAGGTGACACCGCGGAAGAGGCGATGGACAACATCCGCGAGACAATCGAGCTGTACCTCGAGCCTGTCGATGACGATCTTGCGGGCAAGGAAGGTCTCCAGGTCCACGAGCTGATCGGTTCCCCACTCCAGGGGTCTGACAGCGCCTGGCCGCGCTCGAGCTGATCCAGGTACACCCGGCCACGACCGGCTCGGCTGGCCACGGGGTCTCAGGCACGGGGCCTACTGCTTGGCGGCCTCGAGAAACGGCCGCGGGTCATAGATCGTCCGGATCCGCTGGATCTTCCCGCCGCTGAGCCAGAACCACTGCGAGTAGATGATCTCACTACCCATCATGTCCAGTACAGTGAGCGCGACGACGCGGTCGCGGTCGCCGACGATCTCCTCGGGCTTCGACTTCAACGGCGGCCCTTGGAAGGCGCGCAGCTTGGCGACGAACTCGTCGGCGCTCGAGGTACCCATGAGGGTGTCTTCGAGGACGAAGTCATCGGCGAGGATGGCGCGGAGCCGATCGAAGTCGGTGCCGTCGAGGGTGATCAGCTGGAGGTATTCGCGAACCAGGTCTTGGGAGGTCATTCACGCAAACTAGCGCGAAACCGCAGGGTTCCGCTTTCCCGTTCTTGCGGAGTTTCTGCTCAGGGCTGCTGGGGGCGCAAGGCGATCGAGCAGTCGACGTCCCAGGCCGCGTCGTCGAGGACCTCGGGAGTCCGTCGAAAGCGCTTGAGCGCTGGGAGATCGGCGGGCTCGTGGTCGGAGCCGGGCAGCCAGACGGTGTAGAGGTAATCCCAGGCGAGGGCGACCTGCATCAGGCTGGTGCAGTGAATCTCGACCGCCTCGACCCCCGGGAGTTCGCGGACGGCGATGTTGCCGACCGGCTCGAAGTCGGGACCGACGACCAACCCGAGGTCGTAGGTCACCCGCTCGAGCGGCGTGCTCTTCTCCGAGTCCCAGCTCGAGCCGATCAGTGCGCGATTGCGCCAGCCCTCGACCGCCGCAAGGAGCGTCTGGTAGCCGGCCGCGAGCCGGCCGCCACGCCACGGGTCGCGGACGGTCAGGTAGGCGAGCCGGCAGGGGTCGCGCGAGACGACCAGTGCCGGAGCCGGGGCCTCAGCGCCCGCGCGCCGGGCGTCGACCGCGATGTCCGGGGCGCCGTCGAGGCGGCTCTTGCAGTCCCAGCTCGAGGGCGAAACCCCGTAGACCCGGCGAAACACCCGCGAGAAGTCCGATGGCGTGTTGAACCCGACCTCGAGGGCGATCGACGAGAGCGAGCGCTCGGGAGCCGCGCGTATGAGAAACACGGCGCGCTCGAGCCGCGCCCGTCGGGCAAACGCCGCGAGGGTCTCGCCGGTCGCGGCGCGGAAGATCCGGTGGAAGTGATACGGCGAGAAGTGGGCGACCTTGGCGAGCTTTTCAAGCGATAGGTCGGCCTCGAGGTTCGAGCGGATGTGTTCGACGACGCGGCCGATCCGACGACTGTAGTCGCTTGAGCTCACCTGGGCATTCAATCAAAGTTGCGAGGCGAGGCCGATCAGTTTAGAGCCCGACGCCCAGATCGCCCGGCTGCGTTATCTGCTCGATGCAGGTCTCCAAGCCCCACGGTTCAGGCAACTGGATCGCCGGCGCCGTGCGTCGAATGGCCTTCGACACCGCATCGCCCGACGGCGGCGGATGTTCATACCCCCGTCCCTCTCATTCAGCAGGGCCGGGAACATCCGCCAGCTGCTAGCCCCGGCCAGGCAGGCGGGCTCTCCAGCCGGAGAGTCTCTCGCTGCCGCTGGCGTCGGCTACACCATCGCCCACAGGCACCAGCTCTGGTGGTCGCCTCGAGATTCCGAGCAGCGGCCCCTTTGGAACTCGGTTGTCGTCCTCAGCTCCGAGTTCTACGACGAGCTCGTAGCCCACGCGGTGCCGATCGACCTCCGCGCTCTCAAAGCGCTCAAGGGCTCGCCGCTCGCCCTCGACATCTACTCCTGGCTGACCTACCGGATGAGCTACCTCCGGAAGCCCTGCCTCATCCCCTGGGAAGCACTGCAGATCCAGTTCGGTGCCGACTACGGACGCCTGCGGGACTTCAAGAGGAAGTTTCTGACGCACCTCAGCGACGTTCTCACCGTCTACCCAGCAGCGCGAATCTCGGAGCAGGTGACAGGGCTGTTGCTCAGAGCCTCGCCAACCCACCTACCTCGGCGGTAGGCAGACACCTTGGAACGGCCCTCTTGCCCCGAGGAGCAAAGGCCGTTGGTGAGGGCGCCACGGTACAGTAACGAAGCCCGAACGAGAGCGAACGAGAGACACAAACAGTGACAAGACCGCGTGAGTCGCAGACCTGCAAGCTCCTCCTCGCCGGAGTGCTGCTAGCCGTCCAGCTCACGGAGGCACCCGTCGCGCGGGCCCAGAACGAAGAGGAGACCCCAGGCCAGACAGAGAGCAAAGAGAAACCCGAAGCCGAGTTTCGCCAGGAGATCGTGGTGACCTCGACACATCCGGAGCTTCCCTCGGCGATCGAGATCCCAGGCAGCGAAATTCAGGCAGTGTCCGACCAGGACCTCGCCGAGGCGATGCGGCGTCAGGATGGCCTCGACGCCATTCGACGAGGACCGGTCAACCTCGATCCGAACGTCCGCGGACTGGTCGAGACCGAGGTGGGCGTCTTCGTCGACGGCACACGGACCTTCGCGGCCGGCCCCGCGCGCATGGATTCGGATCTTAGCCACGTCAGCCCCCACATGGTGGAGCGGATGCAGGTGGTCAAGGGTCCGTATGCGCTGGCCTGGGGCGCGGGCACGCTCGCTGCCATCAACCTCGAGACCTACCGACCGACCTTTGGCACCGGTGGGTTCAATGCCCGAGGAGGGGTCCGCTACAGCGACAACGCGTCCAGAACCGACACCTTCGGCGGCATCTGGGGAACCGGTGACAGCTGGCGCTTCAACCTGCTGCTCAATTCGCGCCAAGGGAGCGACTACGAGGACGGCGCCGGTAACCAGATTCCTGGAAACTACGAGTCCAACGAAAGTCGCCTCAACTTTGGTTTCCAGCCCAACAAAAGCATGGTAATCGATTTCCTGATCGGTTATCAGGAACAGAGCGACATCGACTATGCGGGCCGGATCCTCGACGCGAGCTACTTCTACACACGCTCCTACGGCATCGATCTGACCTGGAACCCGGCAAACGACAACATCACGGAGGTCTTCGCACAGGTCTACAACAACCGTAAGGACCACTTGATGAACAACGATGAGAAGCCGACCGCCCAGCCGAACCCGAATCGAATCCCACCGTTCGGCATCGACGTGGATCTGCCCACGGAGTCCAACACGGCGGGCGCGAGAGCGCACGTCAGCTGGGGCGACGGGGAGTGGAGCTGGAAGGCCGGGGCCGACTTCTACACAGTCGACCAAACCGCCACCCGAAGCATCGCCCGGCGTGACACCGGCTTCGTGGTTTTCAGCGATATCGTCTGGCCGGCTGCGAAGATCGAGGATCTCGGAGGCTACTTTCAGGGCGTCTATCGCCAGGACGACTTCGAGCTCGGTGGCACTCTCAGGGCGGATCTCGTTGACGCTTCGGCGGGCGAGGTCTCGAACTTCTTCGCGGACAACACGCGTGGCGCGCTCGATCAGAGTGAGACCAACGTCAGTGTCGCCTTGAGCGCCCGTTGGGGTCTGTCGGACAACTGGGCGTTGACCGCCGGTGTCGGTCAGGCGGTGCGAACAGCCAGCGTGCTCGAGCGCTACTCCGATCGCTTTCCGTCGGCCAAGTTCCAGGTGGCGGCCGAGTTCATGGGTGACCCCGGCATTGAGCCCGAGACCGGTCGGCAGCTCGACATCGGACTGCAGTACGTCGCATCGAGGTTGACCTTCACGATCAACGGCTTCTATCGGGTGATCGACGACTACATCACAGTGATGCCGGATCCCGATCTGCCGAGGCGACTGCCGCTAAGTCCGCCGGTGGTCTTTCGCTACATTACCGGTGACGAAGCCGAGGTGGTCGGCGGCGAGTTCCAGCTTACCCACGCGGTAAGTGACTGGGTGAGCTGGCGCGCCGGCATCAGCTATCTGGACGGCGAAGACACTTTCTTCAATGAGCCGCTCTTCGGCCTGCCTCCACCGTCGGCGCGCCTCGGCGTCCGTTTCGGACCGCCGAACGAGCGCTACTGGCTCGACCTCGGCGGCCTGCTCGTGGACGCCCAGGACGACGTTGCGGCCTCCCGGTTGGAGCAACCGAGCGCGGGCTACGGTGTTGTCGATCTGATGGGTGGGTACCAAATCGGCAACGGCCTCAACCTCCGACTGGGGGTCGAGAACGTGGGCGACAAGCGGTACGTCAACCATCTCAACTCGCTCAACCCGTTTACCCGGGATCGGATCCCGGAGATGGGGCGGAACATCGTCGTCGCGATCGAGTACAGGCCATAGGACGACAGTGCGTGGGAAACGCCCGAGTTAGCTAGAGCCACGCTCCCCCGGAACGGTTCCAAGTAACTCCCATTAGGGCACCCTAATCGTCGGCCTCCCCTACGGCTCCTATCCTCGTCTTGCGCTCGCCTGGCTCTCGACCGAGGCGGTCCGGACCCGGAGTCGAGAGATCGAGCTCGGTTCGACCTTCTCGAACTTCATGTACAAGCTCGGGCTGACACCGATCAGCGGCAAGCGCGGAACGTCCTCACGCCTCCGTGATCAGCTCCACCGGCTCTTCTCCACCACGATCCGCTGCAGCTATTCGGACGAGGCCGAGGGGCACGCCGCCGGCGTCGGCTTGCAGATCGCCCACAGGCACCAGCTCTGGTGGTCGCTGCGGAGCTCGAATCCTGAGCCGAGGCTCGGCTGCTAGAGAGCGGTGACGATCCTCCACACCTGAGCGACGAGGAAACAGGTTGCAAAGCCCATCGCCAACGGCAGGAGTGCGGAGATCGTCGTCCATTTGGCGCTCCTGGTCTCTTTCCAGATCGTGTAGAGGGTCGTCGAGCACGGATTGTGGATGAGACTGAAGAGCATGAGGTTGACCGCCATCAAGAGCGTCCAACCGCCGGCACGTAGAAGCTCGGCGGTGGCTACCTCCGAGTCGAGCTCGAACATGACGCCGGTTCCGGCGCCGATGCCATCTGCGCCGAGCACCAGAACGGTGAGCATCAGAATCGTCGGGATGACGATCTCGTTGGCCGGGATGGCAATGATGTAGGCGAGAAGAACCATTCCCGACAGACCCAGAAGGAATCCGAGCGGTTCGAGGGCAAGGATGCTCCACTGAGCGAGACTCGAATCGTTCACGGTGATGTTGGCAAACAGCCAGATCGCAGCTCCTGCTGGCAGTGCAAAGATCACTGCCCGCCACAGCACGATCAACGTGCGATCGATGATCGAGTTGTAGAGAGTGCGCAGAATCCGGGGCGGCCGGTACGGCGGCAGCTCGAGGTCGAAGGTCGAGACCTCGCCGCGCAGGATCGTCCGCGACAGCAGCCATGAGGTGACGAATGTGAGCACCACGCCCAGAACCGCGATCGCGACGACCGATAGCGCCGAGAGGAAGCCGGCGAGGTGCGCCGGCACCAGACCGCCGACGAAGATCGAAGCAATCAGGATCTGCGTCGGCCAACGGCCGTTACAGAGGGCGAAGTTGTTGGTAATGATGGCGATCAAGCGCTCGCGTGGCGAGTCGATGATGCGGGTCGAAAGGATGGCCGCTGCGTTACAGCCCCAGCCCATGCTCATGGTGAGAGCTTGTTTGCCGTGGGCGCCGACCCGCTTGAACAGTCGATCCAGATTGAAGGCGACGCGCGGCAGGTAACCGAAATCCTCGAGCAACGTGAACAGCGGAAAGAAGATGGCCATCGGCGGCAGCATCACGGCAACGACCCAGGCTGTAGCCAGGTACATGCCGTCGACCAGAACGCCGTCCAACCACCAGGGAAGCCCGATGGCGGCGGCCCCAGCCTTGAGCAGAGGATGGATGGTGTCAATCAGCAGGGTCGCCAGCATTGCCGACGGGATGTTGGCGCCAGCGATGGTGACCCAGAAAACGACGGTCAGAATCAGAAGCATCAACGGGAAACCGAAGGTACGGCTGGTCACCAGGCGATCCAGAGTCCGATCCCAGTCGAATCGAGGCTTCTCTCCGCTGCGGGTGACGGATCGGTCGGTCAACCGAACGGCTTCGGCGTAGATCGACTCCATGAGCTTCTGGTGGAAGTCCTTGCCTACCTGCCAACGTAGCTGACGGGCAGCCGCCAAGAGCGGGTGTCGAGACGATTCGCCGGCGCGGGCCGGGAGGTCAGTATCTTCGTGATCGAGAGCTAGCGTTTCGGAGCTCTCCTGCAGTTCGCCGAGCGCGCCGCTCTCGACTGCCTCGCCGATCCTGGGATCGCCATCGAGGAGTCGAAGGGCTACCCACTGAGCGTTGGAGAGGTCTGGGTAGTGATTGCGAATCGCCGTGGAGTGGTGGCGGACGGCTCGCCCGAGAGCAGGCGGGCGACTTCCCGCGCGGTGCGGTTTGCACACGGTCGCGCCGGTCGCGACTTCGCGAATGGCAGCCAGAAGCTCCTGCAAACCCTCACCGTATCGCGCTGTCGTCGGAACGACCGGAACACCGAGATCACGAGCCAATCGCCGTTCGTCGATCAGGAGACCGCGCCGCCGCACCTCGTCCATCAGATTGAGACAGACGACGGCGCGATCGGTGATCTCCAGAACCTGGAGCACCAGGTTCAAGTTGCGCTCGAGCCGGGTCGCATCGACGACAATGACGGTGACGTCCGGCTTTCCAAAGAGGATGAAATCGCGGGCAATCTCTTCGTCGAGACTTGCCGACAGAAGCGAGTACGTTCCGGGAAGATCGACGAGTTTGTAGCGGTCGGCGGCGGCGGAAAAACCGCCTTCGGCGCGAACGACCGTTTTTCCGGGCCAGTTGCCGGTGTGCTGCCTCAAGCCCGTCAGCGCGTTGAAGACGGTACTCTTGCCGGTGTTGGGATTGCCCGCCAGAGCCACCACGTAGTCGAAGTTCTCCATGTCCACGCCCAACTTGACGAGGTTGGGGAGGTGATGGGCCGGACAGGTCGCGCAATCCGCGCCGGCGTGACTCATGATGCGATGGCCTGTTCCGACGGCCTGCGCTCAATGCGAATCTGATCCGCCTGCTCGCGGCGCAACGCGATGACTGCCCCGCGGATGCGGTAGCCGACGGGATCGCCCGAAGGGCTGCGTATCTCGGTGCTGACAACGGTGCCGGGGATGACACCCAGATCTAGGATGCGTCGTCGTGCCGATCCCCTGAGCTCCGGCGACAGCCCGATCACCGTCCCGCTCTCGCCGATCGCGAGCGCGGAGAGCCTCTCAAAGGGACCCAGCATGTCTTCTTTCTTGGGAAGGACCTGCACCGACAGATTGGCGGCGAAGATCGGCGCCAGGACGTGCTCTTCGGCGTCCGCTTCGAAACGAATCCGCTGCGGCGACGATTCCGAAACCCGGATGCGCATGCCCGGATGGAGCCCCTCCGCCAGCAGCTGGGCGTAGATCGCGGCCGGCTCATCCTCGACATGGACGATCTCGGCCAGCTCGCCGACAGGCAGCTCATTCAGGGGCTTGCCCTGGGGCGCCACGATCTCGCCGCCGGCGGTCGGAATCGGGTCGCCGTGCGGATCGTAGCGGGGGTGTCCCAACCGGGCCGCGAGGGCGTTGGCCTCCTCGGGGCTGGTCTCATGCTCGCGAAGCTCGGCCTCATTATGCCAGGCCTCGGGCTCGAGGCCGGTGTGATCGGAAAGGAATCGCTCCCATAAGCGATGGCTACGAACGATCCGCAGCGCGTAGCTTCGTCCGCCGGCAGTGAGCCGGTACCCGCCCTCCACCCCGGTGACGAGCTCGCGTTCCTCCAGCCGGTGGAGGATCTCTGCAGCGCGATTACCGGAAACCGCAAGGGCCCCGGAGAGGCTCTGGAGGTTGGGCACCCGGGCCTTGTACTCGCTATCGAACAGGTGCTTGAGCGCGTCTTCGATGAGGACCTTTTCAGTGGCGCGCAGGGCGCGCAGCCAGCGCCAGAGAAGACCGCGCGCGGGCCAGAAGAGGACGACGGCAGCGGCGGCGAACACCACCGCGACCGCCAGCGCCTGCACCGATTCCACAAGTTGAGTATTCACGAGCGACTTCCTCGAAAACCCCGAAGGGGAGCTTTGCCCTACGGCCAGAGCATAGCAACGGAATCGGCTGGAAGCTCGAGGCTATTGCGGATCGCTACGATGTGGGTGCTTGGGCCGAAGAGGTTGTGGACGCTCCTCTCTGACAACTCCCGCGGTTTGGTGTCCGACGTCAGGGGGTCGAGATGTAGGTCTTGATCAGCTCGGCGCCTTCGCGAACAGTCCAGACGCGGTAGCCCTTCTTCCTGATGATGTCGATCCCGGGAGCCGGGAGAAAGTTCGTGACCAACACCAGAATCTGGCCCGGCTGCAGCCGCTTGGCTTCCCCCATAACCGTGGTGAGCGGCATGGTCTCGGGATCGACCTGCCGCTCGTCGATGGAGTGCACCACTCTCGCCGGATCGAACCACTCGGGCCGATCACCGAAGTAGGCGACCTCGACCGAGGTCGAATCCTCCTCGATCGTCTCCTGGCCGATCGCTCGTCGCAGGGCATTGACCACTTCTCCGACCGACAAACCTGCTACCGCCGCCGCCTGCCTCAGGGAGGCGACCCTCGCGACGCTCTTCCTGAGAATCGGATTCTTCAATTTCTTAAAGGGCGGAGCCATGGCAATGAGCACATCCTCCAGCTCCGGATAGTGGTCGAGCAGTGTCGCCACCTTGGTGTCGGGATCGATGGAAAGACCTGCCTCGCTCATGAGCGTGAACCTCTATAAACTACGCTATGCAGAAGCGACCGCTCAGTCAAATCAACTGATGGTCTCTTCGAATGAGTAGAACAGTTCCTGGCCGCCCAAATCGCCCCGAATCCTTTAACTCACTGAGGGACATGAGCTTAGCCGCCTGAGGCTTTCGCCCTGACGCGTGATGACAACTGTCCGCATCGCCTCGGGGAGGTCCTGGACCGGACCGTCTGGAACACCCGTCCCAAACGCCGCAGCAAATCTCGGAAGCTCGCTCAAGAAGCCCTCGCCATCGAGGCCGAGGAGGCCCGCGCGGCCGGCGCTCTCGGCTTCATGGCCCGGATCCTCGTCCAGGCTACCTTCCCCCACAGCCGGCCCCACAAAGGTCCAAACCCGCACGCGTTCGAACGCGTCAACGGTCGCTTCACTCTCTACATGAACGCTCCGCCGTCGGTCGGGCTCCCCTACGGCTCGTATCCGCGGCTCGCCCTGGCCTGGCTCTCCACCGAGGCCGTTCGAACGCGGAGTCTCGAACTCGAGCTCGGCCCCACGTTCTCGAGCTTCATGTACAAGCTCGGCCTCATGCCTGTCACCGGCAAGCGAGGGACGACGTCGCGCCTACGCGACCAGCTCCACCGGCTCTTCTCCACCACGATTCGGTGCACTTACTCCGACGAGGATGAGGGTCACTCCGCTGGCGTTGGCTACACCATCGCCCACAAGCACCAGCTCTGGTGGTCGCCGCGAGATCCCGAGCAACAGCCACTCTGGAACTCGGTCGTCGTATTGAGCTCTGAGTTCTACGACGAGCTCGTCGCCCACGCCGTGCCGATCGGCCTCCGCGCTCTCAAGGCTCTCAAGGGCTCACCGTTGGCCCTCGACATCTACTCGTGGCTCACGTACCGCATGAGCTACCTCCGCAAGCCGTGCCTAATCCCCTGGGAGGCTCTGCAGACCCAATTCGGCGCGGACTACGGACGGCTGCGGGACTTCAAGAAGAAGTT